>JAAYXC010000179.1 GCA_012516115.1 Bacillota bacterium
CCTTCTGTAGAAGATCGTATAGCGAATCAAATTTTTATTTTTGGGTTCTGGCGAGCCGTTTCGCGAAACGTTATTTCGTCATAAAGATACCGGGGTGGAAAGGAGGTGAAAAATGGAAATCCCTCGCTTCACCCTCGGGATAAGGGTTGTTCGGTGGCGTCTTCAGAAACAACTTTGAAAACAATGAAAAGAAAGGGAAGAGAGAAAATGAAGGGCATTCGCACAATCCTGGCGGTATTGCTGGTCTTCTCGCTCTCCTTTGGGATCGTCGCCGCCGGCTGGCCGACGAAACCGATTAACATCATCGTTCCCTGGAACCCCGGCGGGGCCTCGGACCTGACCGCGCGAACCCTGGCCGTGGAGATGGAGAAATATCTCAAACAGCGGATCACCATCACCAATACGCCGGGGGCTTCCGGGGCCATCGGGACCCAGGCCATGTTCGATGCGCCTCGCGACGGTTATACCTGGTCCGCCAATGCGGACGTCAGTATCGTCACATATCAGATCCTCGGCTATTTGAAGATCAGCCACAAGCAGTATGCCTCTTTCTTGGGCCTTTTCACCCCCAATGTGGTTTGCGTCCCGGCCAGCTCGCCCTTTAACGATCTGAGCGGTTTGATCGAGGCCATGAAGACCAAACAATTGAGCGTGGCTTCCGCGGGAGCCGGGAGTTCTGGACATCTAGCGGCCGAGTTCTTCAAGAAATACGCCAAGGTTGACTACAAACACGTACCGTATCAGGGTGGCGCGCCGGCGGTAACGGCCACGGTCAAGGGTGAAGTCGATGCGGTCATGCAACTTTCCATGGAAGTCACCGAAATGTTAAGGGCCAAACAGCTCAAGGCCCTGGCCGTAATGTCCCGTGAACCATTGACCGTCGAAGGTTACGGGGTCATCCCCTCCATCACCAAATGGCTTCCCAATTTCCCGGACGTGGGATCCAATTTCGGCCTGTTCATACCGAAAGACATTCCCCGGGATGTGCTGACCAAGATCAATAAGGCTTTTGCCTACGCCTGTCGTTCCGCCGTGCTTAAGAAATTCGCCGGCGAGCGCGTGTGTAAAGTGGTGGGGATATACGGCGAAAAGGCGGACCAGATCGTCGACGCCGTGGCCTCCCGGGTGACCTGGCTCCTTTACGAGACCGGCAACGCCAAATATTCCCCGGCCGAGTTCGGTATCCCCAAACTCGAGTGACCGGCGGGTTCCTTCGTCTTTAACGGGAGGTGGCGATCCTTTTCGGAGAAGGGATGGCCACCTCCAAAAAATTATGGGGGGGGTCATGGTTGCGCAGGAAAGATATTTACAGCGCGATCGGCGTGATGTGTATCGCAGCGTTTTTTCTCCTGGGAACGGCCTTCATGCCCTGGAAGGGGGTCGGCTTTACCTGGTATAGCGCTCCGGGTCTGGTCCCGGCCATTCTGGCCTTCCTGTTGTTCTTAAGCGGTCTCCTCCTCTTCCTCCGGGCCTTATTCAACCGGAGATTTTACGCCCGTCTGGCGACAGAGGAAACCGGGGGGCCACCGGTGGAAGACGATGGACAAGAGGTCGCGGCAGCGAAGGATCTACCCCCCCTTTTACAATCCGAACGATGGCGGGTGATCCTTGTCTTTGCGCTTTGCGCCGTCTATATCTTCCTCCTCATTGGAAGGCTCAATTACATCTTGGCCACCACCATCTACATGGCCGCTTTCATCTGGATATTTAAAGGTGGTGAATGGTACAAAAGCCTGCTGGTGGGGCTGGCGACGGCGGTGGCGGTTTGGGCGCTCTTCTACAAGGTCTTTGCCGTGATACTCCCTTAAAGGAGGTATGGTGGGTGACAAGTCTCTGGACTTTCTTCCAAGAATTGTTCCGGCTGTGTACCCCGATAACGATTCTCAATATTTTATGGGCGGCCACCTTCGGGATGGTGGTGGGGATGTTGCCGGGATTAACCGCCACCATGGGCGTCGCCCTTCTGACGGGGCTGACTTTTCGGTTCATGCCCGACCAGGCCATGTTGATCCTGATCGCCACCTATGTCGGCGCCATCACCGGTGGGAGTCGCTCGGCCATCCTCCTCAATATTCCCGGTACACCGGCCAATGCCGCCAGTTGCCTGGATGGTTATCCCCTGGCCCGGCAGGGCAAGGCCGGGTACGCCATCGGTCTGGCCGCCACGGCCTCGGCCATCGGGACCTTCTTCGGCCTGCTTTGTCTGGCCACCATCTCGCCGCTCCTGGGGAAGATCGCCCTTAAGTTTACTTCGTGGGAATTCTTCGTCCTGGCCATCTTCGGGGTGGTCATCTGTGCCAACCTGACCGCGCCGAAGGATCCCTTAAAGGGCTGGGTGGCCGGACTCTTTGGTTTGCTCCTTTCCCAGGTCGGTCAGGACCCGATCCAGGCCTTCCCCCGGTTTACGTTGGGTTCACTCCAGCTCATGGGAGGGTTCTCGTTGATCCCGATAATGGTGGGGGCCTACGGGGTAGGGGAGATCGTGAGCGTGATGCGCTCTCCCATTAACTATACCGTAAAAACGCATATTCAGCGGATTATTCCTGCTTTAAGCGATCTTTTACGCAACTGGAAACATATTCTGCGTTCCGGCATTATCGGGGTATTCGTGGGCATAATTCCGGGTGTCGGCGAGGATACCGCGGCCTGGGTCTCTTACGACTTCGCCAAACGAGCGGCGAAGAAACCCGAGTTGTTCGGCAAGGGTTCCATCGAAGGCCTCATCGCCGCCGAGACGGGGGATAACGCCTGTATCGGCGGGGCGATCATTCCCGTTTTGACCCTGGCCGTGCCCGGCAGCGCGCCGGCGGCCGTGTTGCTGGCCGCCATGTGGTTGCACGGGATCAGGCCGGGACCGCTTTTACCAATCGAGCAACCCACATTCATCGCCACCACGACCGCCGTCTTCTTCCTGGCCACTTTGGCCGTGACGCTGCTCAGTCTGATGTTCGTGCGACCCATGGTCAAAGTCCTGGAGGTACCCCGATCGATCCTCATGCCGATCGTCTTCGTGCTCTGCGGCGTCGGTTCTTTCGCGATTAACGGGAGAATTTTCGATATGTACCTGATGTTCCTCTTCGGCTTGCTCGGTTATTATATGCGGGAAAATAACTACCCGGCCGCGCCGCTGGTGCTCGGGTTCATCCTCGGGCCGATGGCCGATGACAACTTCCGGCGGGCCATGATCATCAGCGGCGGCGACCCGACGCCTTTCTTCACCCGGCCGATCTGCCTCATCCTTTGGTTGGCAACTATTCTGGCCTTTCTCAGTCGTAGCGGGCTGGGCAACCTTTTCCGGCGTCGTTTAGGCAGCCACGCTTAAGATGGGTGGGAGATGGGCTCGAGATGAAGTTCGCCATCTGTAACGAGATCTTTCTCGGCTGGGACTTCGCCCGCATGGTCACGTTCGTGGCCCGCACGGGTTATGAGGGCCTGGAGATCGCCCCTTTCACTCTCGGTGATGCGCCTACGGAGATCGGTCCCCTTCGGCGCCGCGAGCTCCGAATGATGGTCGAGGAAGCGGGTTTAAAGGTGACCGGCCTCCACTGGTTGCTCGTCCGACCTGCGGGACTGCACATCGCGCATCCCGATGAGGGCATACGCCGGCGAACCATCGCCCATCTATGTTCGCTGGTGGATCTCTGCGCCGATCTGGGTGGACAGATCGTGGTCTTGGGTTCACCGGAACAACGACGGATCCCAGAGGGGATGCATCCGGAGGAAGGGTGGCGGCGCGCGGCGGAGACCATTGCCGCTTGCGCCGAAGCGGCCGCCGCCCGTGGAGTCTTCATTTGTCTGGAAGCTCTTCCGCGGACGCAGACGAACCTCCTCAATACCAACGCCGAAGTTATGAAGATGGTGGAGGAGATCGCCCATCCGAACGTGGATATGATGCTCGATGTAAAAAGCATGTGCGCCGAGGATATCTCCGTCGTGGAGAACATCAGATCCTGCCGTGGTCGTTTTCGTCATGTGCATGCCAACGACGCCAACCTGCGAGGCCCAGGGTTCGGAGCGGTGGATTTTCGCCCCATCTTCGCCGCTTTGGTGGAGTCGGGTTACGATGGCTATGTATCGGTGGAAGTATTCGATGTGACACCGGATCCGGTCACCGTGGCCGAGGAGAGTTTGCGGTGCATGAAGAGGTGTCTCCCCTCCCCGGTCGGGTAAGCGCGATTATGGGGCCGGGAAATGAGATTTTAATTAGGAGGATAAATATGGAAAAAATCAGAGTAGGCTTAATCGGCGCCGGTTTTGTGGCTCATATTCATATGAATGCATATCAACAGGTTAAAGGAATTCCGGTGGAAATAGCCGGCGTGGTGGCAAAACCACGGGAAGAAGCGGAAAAATTCGCCAGAAAGTTCAACATACCAAAATATTATGATGATTATAGGTATTTATTGGACGATAATACCATCGATTTAATCGATATATGTGCCCCAAAGGTCATTCATAAGAACATTTGTCTGGATGCGGCGATGTCAAAGAAACATATTATCTGGGATAAACCATTAACCGGATATTTTGTTGAAG
>JAAYXC010000180.1 GCA_012516115.1 Bacillota bacterium
ACTTGGGATTAAAGATTACCTTTTTGTTTTTACTGAAGAAGAGCCAGAGGATGAAGCCCAAATATTAGCAAGACATCTTTTTGCCCAAGGGCATGAAGTAGGTTTTGTTCAAGTAAGAGATTGGATTTTTTATAATTTATCAACTGCTGGTATCAAAGGGCGGGAAATATTTCTGAAAACATTACTTAAATTATTAGAAGAAGCACCAGCAATGATTAAAACGATTTGGAATGATCAATTGCGCAGCCTCTTAGAATTTTAGTGTTTAACCGTGAGACGACAAATCACTTTACGTGCCCGTTGGACAGGGATTGAAGTCCACCTTTCCACGTTTCATCATTCCTTCTTCCCTGCCTCTTCTTTTTTCTTTTCAGCCTTTGCTCTTAGCTTGACGCGATATTTTTCCATTGCTTCTTTAGCCTTGATCGCACCACATGCCGAAGAGCGATATCGCGCCAAGGCAGGGGTAGGTAGGTCGAAAATCTTCATAATTGCTTCCTTGGTAAAGCGCCATTCACGTCCGACTTTTGTCGCCTGGATTCGACCATCCCGGAGCATATTATAAACGGTCTGAGGGGTTACCCGCAGAAAGCGGGAGACCTCTTCCACGTTCATGATCTCGGGATATTCGGGTTTCCCCAGTGTACTCTCGATCAAAGATTCCATCAGGGCCACAACGGCGGCATCGTAAATTGTCTCTCCGCAGTCGTCGCAGACTTGCGCTTCGATCCCGCGAAAGGTTATCGTCCGGCCTTTCCAGGTTTCATCCACATCCACTTTCTTGGTTGCCATCTGGCCCCCACAGATGGGACATTTCATAAGATTCCCTCCTTATAATTTTGGATTCGAAGGAACTAAAAGGATAATCTTCCCCCTCGCCTCGCAATAAGCAAGGGTTATGGTCCGGTTAATCCGCCGAAATTAGGGACGCCGTTTAACTTTCGCCTTCCGAGCTTACAAAGAGCGTTTCCGTTTGACCAGGTTGGCCATGACCTCCCATACATTCTCATCTGGATCGCAGACTGTTATGACGATGGGTTTCTCTGGAGTCAAAGCCACCATATATGAATAATCTGCCCATCAAGCTTCTCGCCTCTTATCAAAACCTTGGGATCTCTACCATGGGCTTGCTCTTCAAGGATTTGACCTATTTGAATACAATTGATGATATCGGCCACGCTTATCGATCTTTCCGCTTGACGTTGCCTGGCATGCTCCGTAATAGCTAACCCATCCATGGTCAATCTCATGCGCAGTAAGGGTAATAAGGCTTTATCCTCCAGAGGCAAACGCATCCCTCCATATAATAGATAGCATAAATTAATATAAAATATCAATGAGACTATCGCCACCTTGGTCGCCGAGCCCCTACATGAAAGCGGCGTCCAAATCGGGTAGGAGGCGGGGTCACCCCGCCGTCCTCTCACACCACCGGACATGCGGGTCCGCATCCGGCGGTTCAGGAAACCGAACGCAGTTCGAGGTATCGGTGCTCCAAGCTGAGAAGGCCGAGGTTCCGCCAATAGGCAAAACCCATCGCCTGATTCAACTGAGGGGTATTGGCGATTCGCCAGTACCCTTTCCTTGATCCGACCACGAGGTTGATGGCTTCCTCCGCCAGTCCGAGTTGGCGCAGGTTCCTTCGTCTTGCCTTTGTTCGCTTCCACTGCTTCCACTGGCAAGTCCGCAGCCTTCGGCGTATCCACTGGTCCATAGCTCCCAGCATCATACGTGCATCCGCCAGTGCAAAGTAGCCCATCCATCCCCGCAGGTACTGGTTGAGCTCCGTCTATCCGGCGTGCCATGCTCAGCGGTTTTCGTCGGCTGGTCAGTCCGCGCACCCTGTCCTTGAATCTCTCCAGGGCCTTCGGGGCGATTCTGATGCGAACTTGGCCTTTGCGGCGGTAGAAGCCGAACCCGAGGAACTTACGTTTCCACGGCCTGTCGACCGCGCTCTTCTCCCGGTTGACCTTCAGCCGCAGGTATTGCTCCAGGTAATGGGTGATGCTTCGCATCACCCGCCGGCCCCCGCGTTCCGAGCGTACCATGATGTTGCAGTCATCGGCGTACCGCGCGAAGCGGTGTCCACGGCGCTCCAGCTCTTTGTCCAGGTCGTCCAGGAGGATGTTGGCTAAAAGAGGGCTCAGAGGACCGCCTTGCGGCGTGCCTTCCTCGCTTTTGACGCAGACGCCGTTTTGCATAATGCCGGACTGAAGGTAGCGGCGGATGAGCCGCATCACTCTTTTGTCCGTAACCTTCCTTGCCACGCGGGCCATGAGCACGTCGTGGTTGACCCGGTCGAAGAACTTTTCCAGGTCGAGGTCCACCACCCACGTGTACCCGGCCTGGGCGTAGCCTTGGAGTTGCTTCACCGCGTCGTGCGCCTTGCGTCCGGGACGGAATCCGAAGCTGCTCTCCGAGAACGTTGGGTCGAAGATGGGGGTCAGCACCTGGGCGATTGCCTGCTGGATGAAGCGGTCAAGCACTGTGGGGAGGCAGCCTTTTACCGCCGTTGGGTTTGGGTATCTCCACCCTCCGGACCGGTTGGGGCTGGTAGGTCCCCGCGAGCAAGGTCTCCTTGATGCCCGGCCAATGTGTTTTGAGGTAGGCATCAAGTTCACCGGTGGTCATGCCGTCGATTCCCGGCGCGCCGCCGTTGGCCTTGACTCGTTTCAGCGCCGCTATCAGGTTGTTCCTGGATAGCACCTGCTCGAGCAGTCCGACGTCACTTGCTGCGCGGGTCTCTCCCTGGCTCGTGCCGGCGACAGGCTCCGCCCTCTTGCCGGCCATCCGCGGCTGCACCGCTTCCTCCGGCAAGCAGGCCCCGTACGGGGTTTTCTGCTCTCTACGCCTGCCACTCGAACTCACCGCTTTGATTCCCTCGTTTCCTGTTCGGCCCGTCCCAGGGGTGACGTCCGCCCTGGTACTACGGCTTCTGCTGACTCCTGCAGGTCCAAGGCATACTCTCGTAAGCCTTTGTCGGGTTATCCAACCCCTGCAGGTCTCCCCGGGTAAGAACGATGGCCTTCCTCCCGCGCCCGCCTGGTTTACCGTGTCGCCGGACTTCGTCATGTTGTGCTGACTCGTCCCGGCGTGTTCGGCCTGTCCCCAGGTTCGTGGTCCTCGGGCCGGGAGTTTGCCTCCGGCTTCCTTCGGATCCCGCCTCGCGGCGGACACCCTTGCCTTCGGCTACACTTCACGCTGCCTGCTGTGTAGGGACTCTCACCCATTAGCCATCGCCCATGCCGGGCGCACAGAAAACAAGGCCCGGGCTTTTTGCCCGGGCCTTATCGTTTCTAAAACCGTTATGCCGAAATCACTTCCCCCGCGGGCTCTCGATCTGCGCCTGGGCCGCGGCCAGCCTGGCGATGGGCACCCGGAAGGGCGAGCAGGAGACGTAGTCCATGCCCACGCGGTGGCAGAACTTGACCGACTCCGCGTCTCCGCCGTGCTCGCCGCAGATACCCACCTTCAGGTTGGGCCGGGTCTTGCGGCCGCGCTCGATGCCGATCTTGATGAGCTCGCCCACGCCCTCCTGATCGATGGTCTGGAAGGGATCCTCTTTGAGGATCTTCTTCTCCAGGTAGTCCGGGAGGAAGGAGCCGATGTCGTCGCGGCTGAAGCCGAAGCCCATCTGGGTCAGGTCGTTGGTCCCGAAAGAGAAAAACTCCGCCACTTCGGCCATCTTATCCGCGGTCAAGGCCGCGCGCGGGATCTCGATCATCGTGCCGTACATGAAGGGGATCTCGGCCAGGCCGAGCTTGGCACAGACCTCTTTGTAGACCCGCTCCACGATGGCCTTCTGGTCGTTTAGTTCCGTGACCGTACAGGTGACCGGGATCATGATCTCGGGATAGGCCTTCTTGCCCGCCTTGATCAACTCGCCGGCGGCCTCGAGGATGGCCCGTACCTGCATCTCGGTGATCTCCGGATAGGTGATGCCGAGCCTGACGCCGCGGTGGCCGAGCATGGGGTTGTTCTCGCGTAACGCCTCGGCCCGTTTCTGGATCTCGGTCTGGTCCACCTTGAGCTCGCGGGCCAAGGCCTCGATCTTCTCCGGGCTGTGCGGGACGAACTCATGCAGCGGCGGGTCGAGCAGGCGGATGGTGATGGGCAGGCCGTTTAAGACCTCCATCGTCGCCTTGATGTCGTTCTTCACGTAGGGGAAGAGCTCGTCCAGGGCCGCCTTCCGCTCTTCGGGGGTCTTGCTCATGATCATCTTCCGGAGCAGGAAGAGCGGGGTCTCGGAGCCCTCGCCGTAGAACATGTGCTCGGTCCGGAAAAGCCCGATCCCTTCGGCGCCGAACTCCATGGCCTTTTGGGCGTCCTTGGGCGTGTCGGCGTTGGTGCGGACCTTGAGCACGCGCACCTCGTCCACGAGCTTCATGAACTCTTTATAGGTCTCGTTCTTCTCGAGGTCCACGTCGACGAGCGGCATCTCGCCCTCGTAGACCAAGCCCTTGGTCCCGTTCAAGGAGATCCAGTCACCCTCGCGGATGACCTTCCCGGACTTGGTGGTGAAGGACTTGTTATCCGGGGCGATCTCGATATCCGAACACCCGACGATGCAGCATTTACCCCAACCGCGGGCCACCAGGGCCGCATGGGAGGTCATTCCACCCTTGCTCGTCAGGATGGCCTGGGCCTTGTGCATGCCGTCGACGTCCTCAGGCGAGGTCTCCTCGCGAACCAGGATGACCTTCTCCCCGCGCTCGGCCCACTTCACCGCGTCCTCGCTGGTGAAGACGACCCGGCCCTTGGCCCCACCCGGACCGGCCGGCAGCCCCTTGGCGATGGGTTTCGTCGCCGCCTCGGCCTTGGGATCGATCATCGGCAGGAGAAGCTCCACCAGCTGGTTCGGGGCCACGCGCATGACCGCGGTCTTGGCGTCGATGAGCCCTTCTTTATACATATCCACGGCCATCCGTACCGCGGCCACCCCGTTCCGCTTACCCACCCGGCACTGGAGCATGTAGAGCTTGCCCTTCTCGATGGTGAACTCGATGTCCTGCATGTCCTTGTAGTGCCGCTCCAGGCGTTTCTGGATGTCGTAGAGCTGCCGGTAAACCTCGGGCATGGCCTGCTCGAGGGTGGGCAGGTGGGCGCTCTGCGGGTTTTTCGAGTATTCGTTGATGGGCGCCGGGGTCCGGATGCCGGCCACCACGTCCTCGCCCTGGGCGTTGACGAGGTACTCGCCGTAGAACTGGTTCTCGCCGTTGCCCGGGTTGCGGGTAAAGGCCACGCCGGTGGCGGAATCATTGCCCATGTTCCCGAAGACCATGGACTGGACGTTGACGGCCGTGCCCCAGTCATCGGGGATCTTCTCGATGCGGCGGTACTCCACCGCGCGCTTGCCGTTCCAGCTTAAGAAGACGGCGGCAATGGCCCCCCAGAGCTGCTCTTGCGGTTCCTGGGGGAAAGGCTTGCCGAGGACATCCCGGACCATCCCTTTGAACTCTTCCACGAGCTTCTGTAAGTCCTCGGTGGTGAGGTCCGTATCGCTCCGGTAGCCCTTCTCTTTCTTTACCTCCTCCAGGCGCTCGTCAAGGATCTTCCGGATACCCTTACCGTCCTTGGGCTCGATCCCGGCCGCCTTCTCCATGACCACGTCTGAGTACATCATGATCAGACGGCGATAGGCATCGTAGGCGAAGCGCGGGTTACCGGTCTGCTCGATCAGGCCCTTGACGGTCACATCGTTTAAGCCCACGTTAAGGACGGTCTCCCTCATACCCGGCATGGACTTGCGGGCGCCGGAACGGACCGAGACGAGAAGCGGATTCTTGGGGTCGCCGAACTTCTTGCCCGTCAGCCGCTCGACCTCGGCCAGGGCTTTCTCGACCTGTTCTTTTAACTCCGGCGGATAAGTACGGTTGTTCTTATAAAAATAAGTACAGACCTCGGTCGTGATGGTGAAACCGGGCGGTACCGGGAGACGGAGGTCCGGGTGGCCGGCCATCTCGGCCAGGTTGGCACCTTTGCCCCCCAAGAGGTCTTTCATCGATTCGTTTCCGTCGGCCCTCCCGCCGCCGAAGAAATAGACATATTTTGGCATGATACGCTCACCCTCCAAAATTTAGATAGTACCGTATATCCGTATACTTTATACCGATCCTACTAATGGCATCCCTCCCACCGAGAAAAAGCCCGCACCTTGTGCTTGGGGGTCGGTGCTTCTTCGCCTAAGGGGACTGGATAAAATGGAGTCCGGCCGGAATGTCAAATCTGGAATATTCGCTATGGAGGGGCGAACTCCTTTTGGTAGGAATTGTAATTTAAAACGACACAACCCCGGCGAGGCCCGTGGCTTTCGAAAAACGGGTGCCGGGGATGATGGACCTGGTACCGAACCCGACCCTCAAGGTTTCTGCTGATGCTGCTGGTAAAGGGGATTGTTCTTCTCCAGATAGCTCAACCGGGGCGTCAACGAATCGACGTGGCGTTTCATGTCCTGGGCCATCTCGTTCCACATCTTTTTGGCCGCCGGATCGGTGGTGCTCGCTTCGAACTGGGCGTACATCCCCATCTGGGCCTTGGCGTTGGCCACCGCCCGTTCGAGGTCGCTTTGCACCGTCATGCTCCTTTTCCTCCTTTCCCAATTTTAAATTTCGCCCTTTAGTCCTTGGGGTTAAAGACCAGGGCCACCAGGAAGCCAAAGACGATGGCCGCGGTGATACCGTTGCTCGTCAGCTCGAACATACCGGTGAGGATGCCGATTAAACCGGAACGCTTCGCCTCGGTGATGGCCCCTTTGACCAGGGCATTCCCGAAACTGCAGATGGGCATGGTGGCCCCGCCGCCGGCTATCTGGATCAAACGGTCGTAAACCCCAAGCCCGCCCAAGATCCCGCCGATCACCGTCAGACCGCTTAGGACATGGCCCGGAGTAAGCGTCGTCAGATCCAAGGCCAGCTGGGCCAGGGCGCAGATGCCGCCGCCCACGAGAAAGGCCATTGGATAGATCTGCCATTGCATTCTCTCTTCACCACTACATCTCCAGACTCACGGCGTGGGCGATGACCGGGATGTCCTCGCCCTGCTGGACCGAGGTGGGGCTGTGGAGGGCACCGGTAGCGCACAGAAGCAGACGGCGCAGGTTTCCTGCCACCATCTGCCGGTAGAGGTAACCGAAGACCACCACCGCCGAACAGGCGCAACCGCTTCCCCCGGCATGGACGTCCTGTCGTTCGGCGTCGTAGATCATGACTCCGCAATCCTGCGAGTTTTTTGTCAAGTCGAACCCGCCTTTTTCGGCCACCAGGTCCAGCATGAGCCGGTGGCCGAAGCTTCCCAGATCCCCGGTGACGATGAGGTCGTAGTAATCAGGGCTCCGGCCGGTATCGGCGAAATGCCGGGCCAATGTCGTGGCCGCGGCCGGGGCCATGGCCGCGCCGAGATTGAAAGGGTCTTTTATCCCGTAGTCTTCCACTACCCCCACGGTGACATGGGTGATCCGCGGACCGTTCCCCTCCGCCGCCACCAGGGCGGCCCCGGCCCCGGTCACCGTCCCCTGGGCGGTGGGCTTGCGGAAGCTCCCGTATTCGGTGGGATAACGGTACTGCCGCTCGGCGGTGGAATTATGGCTTGAAACCGCGCAGAGCACCAGTCCGGCACAACCGGCGTCGACCAAAGCCGCGGCCACGGCCAGGCTCTCGGCCGCAGTGGAACAGGCGCCGTAAAGCCCGAGGAAGGGGATCTGAAGGGAAAGGGCGGCAAAACCGGAGGTAATGATCTGGTTGAGGAGATCCCCGGCCAAGAAGAAATCGACGTCGGTCGGTGTTTTTCCGGCCTTATGGAGCGCTGTGTAGCAGGCGTTCAACATCATCTCTTTCTCCGCCTGTTCGAAGCTGCGTTCACCGGCCACCGGGTCGGTATAGACGCGATCGAACCACTCCCGGAGCGGTCCTTCTCCTTCGATGGGCCCCACCACCGTCCCGGTCTGGACGATCACCGGGATCCGCCCGGGCGCCCAGGTCTGTCTACCGAGTTTAACCGCCATCGGTGCCTCCTTAGAACACGAAGAGGGAATAGATAAGCCCGATGACAAACGCCGTGACCACGCCGAAGGTGATGACCGAACCGGCCAGGGTAAATAACCGGCTCCCCACCCCGAGGACCAGACCCTCC
>JAAYXC010000181.1 GCA_012516115.1 Bacillota bacterium
CATCCTATTCTACCACAAGAACCTGCCTTCGAAAGCCGGATTTCGGGGATGATGGCAACGGGCGATGGCCGGTCTTTTTACGGCCCAAGGCCGGGACCGGGCATCGTCTGGACGATCACCTTTACCTTGGTACAACGTCGCCGTTGTTTGGTCTCGGGATCGCAAAAATTAGGGGCGTTGCAAAGCGTGACCTCTTCGGCCGTGAGTTTGAGTGGATATTTATTACAGGTATATAATTCAATCTCCTGCGGTTTCTGGGTCAACACCCCATCCTCCCGAAAAAAAGACAAAGAAAACCAGGCGGACCGCCCGGCCTGCCTTGAACCGGGTAGTCCGCCTTAGATTTCCCCGCTTTATCCGGAATTCCTGCCGGATGAACTACGTTTTAACGAACTGCAGAAGGACTTCCCGCACCACCCCCGCGGCCAAAAGCGAAGTCCGGGCGGAAAGATCCAGGGTCGGCAATACTTCCACCAGATCGAACCCGACTACTCGCCGCCTGCGCAAAAGGGAAAGGGCGGCCAGCAATTCACCGCTTGTGGCCCCGGCACATTCCGGCGTCCCGGTCCCGGGGGCGAAGGCCGGATCGACCACATCGATGTCGAGACTCACATAAAGGGGGCGCTCCCCGATCTCCCGTACCGCCGCTTCCACCGCCGCCGGTAACGGCCCCCGGTAAAGACGGGTATGGGCCCGGGCAAAGACGAATTCCTCGCGGTCGCCGGAACGGATGCCGCACTGGAAGATACGGCCGTCGCCGAGTAACCCGTGGACCAACCGCATCACCGAGGCATGGGATAATTCTTCCCCCAAATAGGCCGGCCGGAGATCCGCATGGGCATCCAGGTGGAGCAGGCAAAGATCGGGATAGCGCGGGTAAAAAGCCCGGATGGCCCCATAGGTGACGAGATGCTCGCCCCCGAGCAAAAGGGGAAACTTGTCCTCGGCCAACACCTCGGCCACGGCCTCTTCCACCATGGCCAGGGACGCCACGACGTTCCCGCAAGGTAACACCAGGTCACCCGCATCGTAGAAAGCGACCTCATCGAGGGCGCGCTCCGCATAAGGGCTGTATTCTTCGATGGCCTCGGAGACCTCGCGGATCGCCGCCGGGCCGAACCTGCTCCCCGGCCTGAAGGAGGAACTCCAGTCCATGGGCGCGCCGATGATGACCGCCGCGGCTTTCCGGCGATCCGTCAGGCCGGCCAGGAAAGGGGTGCGGGGTTGCCATACGATGCTCATTCTTTCCTCACCAATTCGGCGACGAAAGGAGGAAGGGCAAAAGCCGCCCGGTGCACCTCCGGCGTATAATATTTCGTGGCCAACCCGGGTAGGATCCGTGGTTCCAGAGGGTTCACTTCGGCCTCGGCCGCCAGAGTGAAGCTCCACCATCCAGCCGGATAGGTGGGAATGGGGGCCAGATAGAGACGCCGGAAGGGGAAGGCCTCCTTCATGTTTTTATGGATGTGCCGGATGAGCTCGCGGTTGACGAAGGGCGACTCCGTCTGGGCGGCCAGGAGACCACCCGGGCGGAGGGCGGCGGCGGCCATCCGATAAAAATCCGCCTCGAAGAGTCCCACCCCCGGTCCGACCGGGTCGGTGGAATCAACGAGGATAACGTCATAGGTGCCTGGATGGTTCCGGACGTGCTCGATCCCGTCCCCCACGGCCAGCTGGAGGCGCGGATCGGTGAAACCAGTGCTCAAAGTGGGGAAGAACCGGCGCGAGGCCTCGATGACCCGCTCGTCGATCTCGGCCAGCACCACCTTTTCCACCGAAGGATGTTTCAAGACCTCCCGCACGGTCCCGCCGTCTCCGCCGCCGATCACCAGGACGATCCTCGGCTCGGGGTGGAGGAGCAAGGGGACATGGGCGATCGTCTCGTGGTAGATGAATTCATCCGCCTCGGTCAACATGACCACGCCGTCGAGGACCAAAAGACGACCGTACTGCACCGTCTCCAGTACGGCCAAATCCTGGAACGGTGTCCGCTCGCGGTGCAGGGTCCTGGTGACGAGCAAGGAGAGGGCCAGTCCCTCGGTCTGCTTCTCCGTGAACCAGAGCTCCATCGCCCAACCCCCCAAAGAAAATTCAGTACCAAAGCGCCACGGCGGCGAAGGCGCAGGCGCATTTGACGACCTGACATTCGGTGGACCGGACGAGAATCCGTTCGATGGACATCCCCCTGAGCTTTAAGGCCTCTTCGGCCATGCGCATGACCCGCTCGCGGGCTTCCTTTTCCCGACAATGACCGGAGAACTCCATGATGACGCCGAAAGAATCCCGGGAGAGTCCCACGGCCACCGCGGCGGCGATATATTCACCCGGGCTTTCGCTGGAGATATGTCCATAAGCCGTGGGGGTCAACGAGCCCGGTGGGATCGCCAGTTTCTCCACCAACTCGGCCCCCGGCGGCAAGATGCTGCTCACCTTGATCAGGTTTAGGTTACCGATGCCCGCGGCCAAAAGAGCGTTATCGAAAGCATTTAGTTTGGTCGGCCCCTCCGCGCTGGCCGCCACCAA
>JAAYXC010000182.1 GCA_012516115.1 Bacillota bacterium
CACTTTTTCTCAAATTATTTTCGAAAACGCGATAAGGAGTGCGTATATGATGACGAAACATGACAGATAGTCTAAAAATAATCGATATTATACGACTTTTGAAGAATATGAGGAAAAATTTCACTTGCAACCAGATGAAGATAGTATTTTCTCGACAGATGATCCCCTCGAAATCGGTTATAGTCTGGCATTACGGTCTCTTAAAGAATTCGAAGAAGTTTTTCATGTAAAAGATAATTGAGATTAAATTTTTACGACGGATGCCCGGCGACTTTTTGCTCGCCGAAGCGGGACAGCGAACGATTCCGGCCGCGTGCTCCGCTTGGATTTCTGGCGGCTTGCCACCGTTTTGCCCGCAGAGAGGTCTTTGCAAGTACATTAGGTTGAACATGGGCAAGGCAGAGAGTCGTTCATGGTATCTCTCTAGCGGTGAACTCGGATCATAGTCCTCTGAAGAAAGGCTGGATTCGGCGGTTTAACGGCATGGTCCCAATTCTGCTATATTTATGGTGATAACCCGAAGTAGCCATGACCTCCTCGATGAGTCTTGATTTCTCCGCCTTGGAGCTGGCTTTAAGGTAGCGTTCATGCCTGACCTTTAGGTACTCACGGCGAGCCGGTAAAGGCATCCTCATGCGCGTCCCTTCGGTAAGATTTCGCCCAAAGCGTCCGATCTCCCTTCGGTAAGATTTTAAATGAGCGATCGCGGATCCTTGACATTTGTTTCAGGTCGGGTATAGAATAATGGAAATACTTTTCGCCGCTCCTTCGAAGCGGGAGGGAGAGAGGATGCCCCGGGTCATCATCTACGACACCACCCTCCGCGACGGGACGCAGGGGGAAGGGGTACAGTTTTCGGTCGACGACAAACTCCGCATCCTGCGCGAACTGGACGCCTTCGGCATCGACTATATCGAAGGCGGCTGGCCGGGGGCCAACCCGCGCGACCTGGCCTTCTTCGAACAGGCCAAAAGGATTCCCCTTCGCCATGCCCGCCTAACCGCATTCGGGAGCACGCGCCGCGCCCAGAATCCTCCCGAGGAAGATCAAGTCCTTAATCATCTTTTGTCCGCCGAAACGCCCACGGTGGCCATCTTCGGCAAGAGCTGGCTCCTCCACGTGCTGGAGGTCCTGCGCACGAGTCCAGAGGAAAACCTGAAGCTCATCGAGGATTCCGTGGCCTATCTCAAGGCCCACGGCCGGGAAGTCGTCTACGACGCCGAACACTTCTTCGACGGTTTCGCCGAGGACCCGGAATACGCCCTGGCCACTTTGCAAAGCGCGGCCCGTGGTGGCGCGGACTGGATCGTCCTCTGCGACACCAACGGCGGAACCCTGCCCTCGGCGGCCATGACCGCCATCGAGGCGGCGCGCCGGGCCGTGGCCGTCCCCCTCGGTATCCATATCCATAACGACATCGGGATGGCCGTCGCCATCTCCATCGCCGCCGTTCAGGCCGGGGTCGAACAGATCCAGGGGACCTTCAACGGTTACGGCGAACGTTGCGGCAACGCCAACCTCTGCACCATCCTCCCGACCCTCATTCTCAAGATGGGCATGGATTGCGCCGTGGCGCCCAACCTCCATCGCCTGACCGAACTGGCCCGGCTCATCTCCGAGCTCACCAACCTCCATCCGGACGAGCGCCAGCCCTATGTGGGGGCCAGCGCCTTCGCCCACAAGGCCGGAACCCACGTCGACGCCATCCGTAAGAACCCCCGCACCCTGGAACATATCCGCCCCGAGCTCGTGGGCAACCGGCGCCGTGTCCTCCTTTCGGATCTGGCCAGTCGGAGCAGTATCCTGGAGAAGATCGGCGAGCGGTATCCCCATCTGACCAAAGACATGCCCGAGGTGGCCGCCCTGGCCGAAGAATTGAAGCGCCTCGAACACTTGGGTTACCAGTTTGAAGCGGCCGAAGCCTCCTTCGACCTTCTGGTCCGCAAGGCCCTTCGCGACTACGAAAAAGTCTTCGAATTAAAGGGCTTCCGCATCATCGTGGAAAAACACGGCGATCGGCCCACCTTGTCCGAAGCCACCATTAAGTTAGCCGTGGACGGCGTGGAAGAACTGACCGCCGCCGAGGGCGACGGTCCGGTGAACGCCCTCGACTCGGCCCTCCGCAAAGCCTTGGGCCGTTTCTATCCGGAGATCCGCGGCTTCAAGCTGGTCGACTACAAAGTCCGCGTCCTGGAAGAGAACCGCGGCACCGCGGCCACCGTCCGGGTCTTGATCGAGACCTCGGACGGCCGTACCTCCTGGGGAACGGTGGGGGTCTCGGAGAATATCATCGAAGCTTCCTGGCAGGCCCTGGTCGACTCGCTGGAATACGGCATCCTCCGGGCCAAGGAAGAGGCAGAAAGCCTCGTCATCCCGAAGAAGGATTCGCGCGAGAGGGGTTAATTTAAACCCGGGATTCAAGAGAGGGACGGTAAGCGAAATGAACACGAAGAAAGAGATCCTGGAGATCCTGGCGGAAAACGACCGGATCACCCCGGCGGAGATCGCCGCTATGCTCGGCGTGGACGAAGAAGAAGTCCGCGCCCAGATCGAGGAACTGGAAAAGAAAAGGATCATCCTCAAATACCGGGCGGTAGTCAACTGGGAGAAGACGGACGTGGAGGCGGTAGCGGCCTTAATCGACGTGAAGGTTACCCCCCAACGCGATGTGGGTTTTGATGATGTGGCCCGGCGCATCTACCGTTATCCCGAGGTGAAATCGGTCTTCCTCGTCTCGGGGGCCTATGACCTCTCGGTGCTGGTGGAGGCACGCACCCTTAAGGAACTGGCCTTCTTCGTGGCCGAGAAACTGGCCACCCTGGAGAACGTAACGAGCACCGCCACGCATTTCGTCCTCAAACGTTACAAACAAGACGGGGTCATCTTCGACGAAGGAGAGACGGCGGAAAGGCTGGCGATCTCCCCATGAAACAGAGGATCAATCAGAGGGTCCAGGTCCTCCCCCCTTCGGGCATCAGGCGTTTCTTCGACCTCGTCAGCGAGATGAAGGGGGTCATCTCCCTGGGCGTGGGCGCGCCGGAGTTCGTTACGCCGTGGCACATCAGGGAGGCCTGTTTCTACGCCCTGGAGAAGGGCTATACCATGTATACATCCAACCGGGGCCTCCTTGAGCTCCGGCAGGAGATCGCCCGGGATCTGAAACGCCATTACGACCTCGTCTACGACCCGCGGACGCAGATCCTGGTCACGGTGGGGGTGAGCGAGGCGGTGGACCTCGCCATCCGCGCCATCATCGAACCGGGCGATGAGGTCTTCATCCCCGAACCTTGCTACGTCTCCTACGGCCCTTGCGTCTTCCTGGCGGGCGGCGAACCGGTCTACGTCCGGACCAGCGTGGAACATGATTTCCGTCTTCAACCCCGTGATCTGGAGGCGGCCATCACCCCGCGGACCAAAGCCCTCGTCCTCTGTTATCCTAACAACCCCACCGGCGCCGTGATGGACCGCGAGGCGCTCTCCGCCATCGCCGAGGTGGTGGCCCGCCACGACCTCCTGGTGGTGGCGGATGAGGTTTACGCGCACCTTACTTACGGGGCCAAACACGTCTCCTTCGCCGGCCTCCCGGGGATGGGGGAACGGACCATCCTTTTGAACGGTTTCTCCAAGGCCTACGCCATGACCGGATGGCGGCTGGGTTACGCGGTGGGGCCCGCGGAGATCATCGAGGCCATGAACAAGATCCACCAGTACACCATGCTCTGTGCGCCCATCACCGCCCAGAAGGCGGCCATCGAGGCCCTGCGCAACGGCGACCAGGAACGGGAACGGATGGTCACCGAGTACGACCGCCGGCGGCGGTTCTTCGTCAAGCGGTTGAACGAGATCGGGCTTACGTGCTTTGAACCGCGGGGCGCCTTCTACGCCTTCCCCTCGGTGGCCGCCACGGGACTCGACGGGCTGACCTTCGCCGAGGAACTCCTCCGCGAGGAGAAGGTGGCCGTGGTCCCCGGCGAGGCCTTCGGGCCGTCCGGGCGTTACCATATCCGGTGTTCCTATGCTTCTTCCATGGAGAACCTCAAGGAAGCCCTGGTCCGGATGGAGCGCTTCCTGGCCCGGCGAAAGGTGGCGGTGGGAAAGGAGTAAAAAGCCGGCTTTCCTCGCGACGCGTTCACCCGCGGGGTGGGAAGCCCTTCCCACCCCGCTTTTTTGCCGCCCGAGACCATCCTCGGGCGCCCCTTACCGGGCTTTGTTCCCAGGGCCTGAGCGAAAGTCCTCGTTCTGTTTTGGAAAATATTCTTCCTAAAATTAATTTCTTATAGAAGGAATTCTTCCATTCATGTCGAAATATCGTTGCGGATGAGATCCAGCCG
>JAAYXC010000183.1 GCA_012516115.1 Bacillota bacterium
GTACCCAGGGGTGGAAATCCCCGTGCCAAGGATGTGATTGTTTTTGGGAGGCCGCCGTCGCACAGAGTTTCTGGGGAAGCTGGCCATGGCCACGCAGTCTCCCGGCAGTGCGCGGCGCAGAGGCCTCGGAGTATTGGCGAGCAGGGCCTGGCCTTCCCCGGGAAGATAGGATTTACATGATTCGCAAGCTTGACGGATCATTCGCGATGGCCGCTCCGCCCCTGCCAGTGAAAACCGGAACCAAATCCTCATCCCTCCGTTAATGGAAGGCGATCACATCAACGTGCGGGGGGAAGGGCCCTGACAGAAAAGCCGGCCGTGCGCCAGCAGCTCCACGTCCTCCCCGAAACCCACGATCAGTACGGAGACCCATTCCTCCTCGGGATAGATCGCTTTGATCAGGAGCGAACCGTCGGCGGCCACTTCGATCTCGTCCGCATCGAACTGGTCCTCCACCCTCACCCTGACGCGGGGGAAAAGCGCAGAGCGATCTCCAGCAGGGGGCGGAGGGGCGTGCCCGGTATCCCAGGCCTGATCCAGGGGATAATCGCCAAGCTCGCACTGGCGCCGCGTGAAGACTTCCCCGGTCATCGCCAGATCGCGCATCCTGGACAGCTTGAAGAGGCGGAAATCCTGGCGCTTCCGGCAAAAGCCGTGCAAATACCAGAGGTGGCCCTTGCGGGAGTTCAAACGGAGAATCAGGCCAACATATATTCGCCTCCGGGGCTCGATTCATCACCAGCCGCCGCAATGAAAGGATCCCGCCGGACCGCACCGTGTTGTGTCAACGCCTGAAAGGGCCGATTCCTCCCGCCGTGCCTTGGCCGCGTTTGTACCGGGCGCCGGGAGGAGATGCCACCCCATTCCCGAATATGAAGGAGAGAGGTCGTCATCGTGGAATACCTGGCTCTGTACTACAAATGGCGCCCGCGGGGCTTCGCCGGCTTCGTCGACCAAGCGCTCACATGGTCCGGCATGCCCGGGAACGCCGATGAAGTCCATCTGCTGGCGGCCTCACTCAGGCCGGCGGCAGAGAAAGAGATGAGTCTTCCCCGGCCTGCGGCACCGCCCGGACATCCTCGGCGAGGCCGACGGCACCACGTTCAGACAGGCCATCCAGGCCCTGCAAGGCACGCGCATCCTTTTGCCGGGGAGAGAAATGCTCCGGCCGGAACATCAAACCGCCCTTCCGGACGGCGATGGCCGGTTCCCCATCCTATGAACTTCATGCTACTGCAATCTTTATGTGGAGGAGGGTAGCAGGTGGATGAAGCAAAGAAAAGCAAAGAGCGGCCGGTTTTGAAACTAGGTTTCACCCAATGGGAGAAAACCCTCGAGGCAATCACGCTGTTCGGCCTGTTGCTGTTATTGCTGCTGACGTTCCAATCATGGGAGGACGTCCCCGAATCAGTGCCCCAGCATTTCGACTTCTCAGGAGAGGTGGACATCTGGGGAGGAAAGAGCTCCTGATACTCCTGCCGGCGGGGGCGGTCCTGTTGTATGCCGTCTTGTCCATCGTCAGAAGATACCCCCATCGTTTCAACTTTCCCTGGGAGATAACGGAGGCCAACGCCGAAGCCCAGTATCGTATCGCCCGCCATATGCTCGCCTGCCTCAAAGCCGAGACGATCTGGGGGCTTTCTTTATCTCCAGCGGATGATGATTCAGATCTCCCTGGGCAGGGCGGAAGGGCTTGGCAATGTATTCCTGCCCGTGTTTTTATTAGCCGTCTTCGGGACTATCGGCGTGTATCTCGTCAAGTTGGTACGAAATAAGTAGATTTCACCTGTTATACGCCGTATGTTGTGAACTGGAGGGAGATTGATGGAAGAAGGATTATTTGTAAGAGATTCGGATTATCTTAGGTTCTCAGAGAAATATCGCAAAGGAGTAATTTGATGAATTCGGAAAACCTCAGCGATTTTATCCGGTATATTCCTTGCCTGCAAGGAAACAAAGAAATCAAAAAGATACAGAAGGGATACTCCAGTGACGAGAAGTATCTTGTCTCTTTTGACACTGGTCAAGATTATGTCCTGAGAGTTTTTGATCTGGATCAATA
>JAAYXC010000471.1 GCA_012516115.1 Bacillota bacterium
CCGTTAACCCACCTCCTAACGCCCCCGAAGCCCCTCCTATGAATGCGTTCTTTCACCTCTTCCATACCTTGCTGGAACCATTCGGGTCAAAATAATTGATAGGATCATTGCCACAATAAACGTATAAGTCTATATCTCCTCCATTAAACCCAATCGGATCCTTACTCGTCCATCTCCCCGTTTGCGCATCATAATCCCTGGCCCCAAACCTTACCAACCCCGTCTGCGGGTCGTAGATCCCTCCCGCAAACCCGAACGGCTGGAACCCGGGATTGGTATCCAGGATTACATTTCCGAACTCATCGTAGTCCATCCGCTGGACGACCTGGCCTGTGGCTACATCTATAACCAACCTTACGCTGCCCAGATGGTCGCTAATGATCCGATATGTAATCCCGTTCTTAATCATGTAATCGGGAACGTACGGAGATGAACCGTACACGAAAGTACTTACTATGTCTCCGTTCCCGTCCAGTTCGGCTATGGGTTCGAGGTCATCCTGATAGAGAAATCCTTGTACCAGGACGCCGTTGACCTTCTTACCGATCCGCCGATTCTGGCCGTCGATGACGTACTCAATCCTCGTCCCATCGGGGAGAACCACATTCGTCAGGTTACCGAGCACGTCATAGGTGTAGGAGATTGTTCCTTGCGCGTCAGCTTTTCGTAAAAGCTCTCCGTTGGCCGTATACTCGTAGGTGGCATCTCCGTAAGAGAGCATCCGGTCCTGGTCGTCGTAGGTACCGTAGGAAGTGCCGTTCGGCGTCACATGCGCCAGGCGGTTGCCGTTGGGATCGTAATCGTAATGGGAGATGAGAACGCCGTCTTTGTAGACATCTACCAATCTGCCGGCCTGGTCGTATCCGTACTCGTAGGTATGCGTCTCCCCGAGTACGGTCTCCCTCTTCATCTTGATTCGCCCAAGCCCGTCCATCTCCTGGTGGACGCGGTAAAGCTCCATGCCCTGGTATTTGGCCACGTAGTCGGTCATCTCGCCGAAGCTGTTGTAGGTGTACTCGTCGGTTATATTACCGAGTTGGGTACTAACCAATAGCCCGTTCGCGGAATCACGCGTAAGGGCCAGGCTCCCGGCCCCGACGAGCAGGCCGTCGCGGTCGTACTGGTATTCTATCTGGTTATCAGGCGGTTGGCGGTTTATCGTTGGGATCGTAAGTTGCTATTAGGCTGTCGGCTCAGAGATCGAACTTCTCCATCTCTCCCAAGTAGGTATGCTCGGCAAAGAATTATTCCAAATCTACCCTTAAAAATACAAGGCCTTCATCTTGAAACGGTTTGTGGCCGTGACCAGAGCAAGTTCCACCTGATGAAGCTGATGAACGAAACGCTAGACGAAATCCGCCGCCTGGAACAGAAAGAAGTCAACACGGCGAAACAGAAGAGCATCTTCGAAGACTTAAGCCGGCGTAATCTCAAGACCGCCCGGGCCTACCGGATGAAACTGGCCTTACAAGAGGTCTACCAAAGTCCGGACAGGGCCACGGCCGAAGAAGGGCTGTGAAAGAGCTGTGAAAGATTGTACTGGTGGCTGGTCCATAGCCGGCTTGGGCCGATGCAGGAGTTAGGCCGGACGATCAAGGCCCATTGGGAAGAGATCTTAAACTACTTCGCCCACCGTCGGACCAATGGAGTCCTGGAGGCGATCAACGGGCTTGTGCAGGCGGCCAGGCTCAAGGCGCGGGGGTATCGGAACGTCGAGAATCTTATCACCATTGTCTACCTGATTGCTGGCAAGCTTCGTTTTGAAACTTGCATGGGGTGACTGGAAACAGTTTTGGGACCGGTGATAACGACTTATGTTAAGAACCCACCCGAAATAGCGAAGAACCAAATAAATTCGCTTCTCCTTCTATAAACCTAATCGGGTCCTTACTCGTCCATCTCCCCGTCTCTGGGTCATAATCTCTTGCCCCGAACCTCAATAGCCCCGTCTGCGGGTCGTAGATCCCTCCCGCAAACCCAAACGGTTGGAACCCTTCCGGATCTACCGGTTCTACCAGAGGTGGTCGCTGATTATCCTATCTGAGACGTGGCTTCGTTTTTGAATCATGTAATCGGAAACGTGTGGAGATGACTCGTACAACGAAAGCCTATAGCCGTGCGCTTTGGCTGAGTGTTTAAATGGACTATTAGCAGAGTTAGCGGCAGCAAAAAGCAATATAAATTCCATACAAATAAATTCCTATTGTAAATCCTAAAATCCAATATTTACCAAATACTACAGGTAATACTACATTTTCTTGAATTAATCTAGTAATTATAACATGAATA
>JAAYXC010000184.1 GCA_012516115.1 Bacillota bacterium
GATTAGGCCCCAAATCTCCGTCCCTCCTCTTGCGGAGACCGGTTTTTTTCAAAAGAAGGAAAAACACCCTGGAAAGCGAAATGTCTTTACTGTTCCCCGCCCCATAATTTCATTTGGAGGTGGTACGATTGCCTTTCTATGCCACGCCCACGATATTTTATTTTTTGTTTTCTCGCCGCCTGGTGGGTCCTCTGGCTCCTTTTGGCGCTGGCCAAAAAAGCCACCACCATCTCCCTTTTTCTCGTCGTCACCGGGATCATCTGGGGTCTTCTCTCTTGGCGGATGCTG
The DNA here is from genome assembly GCA_012516115.1 of Bacillota bacterium. Lineage (GTDB taxonomy): Bacteria > Bacillota > UBA4882 > JAAYXC01 > JAAYXC01 > JAAYXC01. Next base: position 289 of record JAAYXC010000184.1, read on the forward strand.
GATCGGTCGGTTATTTTGCTCCTCTTCCTGGTCCCCGTGCTCTTTCTCCCCAGCATGATCCGGATCATCACCGAATACGAACGGGGCGTCCTCTTTCGCTTCGGCCGGCAGAAAGACGTCCTGGAACCGGGGTTAAACCTCGTCTTCCCGTTGGGGATCGACGCCGTCCGCCGCATCGACCTCCGGACTTTCACCATCGATGTCCCCAAACAAGAGGTCATCACCAGAGACAACGTCCCGGTCCTCGTCGACGCGGTGGTCTATTTCAACGTCTTCGATCCGGTTTTGGCCGTGGTCAAGGTGGCGAACTACGTCCAAAGCACCTCTCTTTTGGGCCAGACCATCCGCCGTTCGGTCTTGGGCCAACACGACCTGGACGATATGCTCGCCAAACGGGCCGAACTGAACACCATCCTCCAAAAGCTGCTGGATGAGGCGACCGATCCATGGGGTATAAAAGTCACGGCGGTGGAGATCAAGGCCATCGAACTGCCGGAGACGATGCAACGGGCCATGGCCAAACAGGCCGAGGCCGCACGCGAACGGCGGGCGAAGATCATCGCCGCCGATGGCGAGTTCCAGGCCTCGGAGAAGCTCACCGCCGCCGCGAAGGTCATCGCCCAGGAACCGGCCGCCGTCCAGCTGCGCTACCTGCAAACCCTTTCCGAGATCGCCGTGGAAAAGAACTCCACGGTCATCTTCCCTCTCCCCATCGAGATGCTCAGGTTCTTCAGCGTCCACTTTCCGGGGGAGCGGTAAAAACCCCGAACGGTGGCCGCCGCAGAGGCGGCCACCTTCATTCCCACCCGTTTATTAAACCATGTCGGCAGATTTCCCCGGCGAGGATCAAAACAAGGGGGAATCCGGTACCGGTCGCCCGGCCGGCCGACCGGGCCCGGGCATTCCCCCTCGAATTCGGGTTCGATGCGAGCCTGGCCGGCCAGAGCCCCACCCCAATAAAATTCGATCCATTCCAGGTCCGCCTCGGTATCCACGTCGAAGCCCATCTCGGAGAAACGGGACTCGATGGCCGCCACCTTGACACCCAGTCGCGCGGCGATCCGCGCCTCGATAGCGGCGACGCTCAAAGCACGGACCAGAAGCTGAGGTAACCACCGAAAGCCCAGCAGAGGGGCCAGACGGAACGGGTTTTTACGGCAGGCGATGGCCCGGGCGAATAACTTCTCGTGCCGGAAGAAGACGTCCGGGGTGAAGAAGGCCACGTTCCCGCCGGTGAAGGTCCCGTCTTTTACCCGGACGTAAGTCCGCCGCGAGCCCGGGTAGGCCTCTTCATAGACCTCCCGCCTGATGATGGGGTAGTAGATCTCGGCTTCACGCTCCCGACACTGCCGGATGAAATCGGCCAGGGCGGCACGGGTAAGAAGGGGAAGATCCGAGGCAAGGACGAGCACCGGTTCGGAAGGAGGGAGTACCGCCAGGGCTTGTTTGAGGTTGGTGAAGAGA
>JAAYXC010000185.1 GCA_012516115.1 Bacillota bacterium
GGTTATGATAGCGGCGATCGCGTTCACCTCATCAGGTGATGATGAGGCAAATGTTGTTTATATCGAAGACTTCTCACAGGGTTCCGATCTTTCCGCATTGGGCTTCGAGCGACCGCTCTATTGGGAGATCGACTCGATCCATGGCTTCATGCGCACCGTCTCTCCCGGCGGCCGGTCGGCCACCGCCGAAGTTTATTCCCCGCTTTTCGCCGCGGATAGAACCGCCGGTACGGTCATCGTGGAATGGAAAGCGAACTTCCTCCCCACCCACCATGATCCTTTCCGGCGCGGGGACGACAGACTTTGGGTTTCCCTGGCCGACGAAGAAGGCGGTCCTCTTTACAGCCTGCTCTTTTTCCCCCGGCGCCGACTCGATCGAAGGGCCGATTTCGACGTGGAATTGAGCAAAACCGTTGAAGGCCGCCCCAACGTGCTCGCACGAGCCCGCACCCGTGCCATCACCCCGACCGGTCGATGGCTCGGCTTCAGATTGATGTTTCATCCCCCGGTGGCAAACGGGGGTGACGGCAACATCGTTTTCTTCTACGATATCGGTGATGGAAGGGGTTACATAGAACACATCCGGGTCGCGGACGAAACCCATCTGCGCTTTTCCAGGCTCCATTTCAAATACAAGACCGGGACGGGCGCGGCCAATCACCAAGTAGCCATAGACGACCTCGCCGTCCGTCTGATCGCCGACCAGAACCGGCCCGTGGAAACCTCCGCGGAACTCCTCGCCAATCCGGGTTTCGAAGATGGCCTCAAAGGTTGGCATGCCTCGCCGGGCTGGTCTACCACCGGGAGGGCGGGACACAGCGGCGGAAGGGCAGCGGAATGTGCGGCGCACGGACCGGGATGGTTGGCCCAGGGATGGGGCAGTGGAAAGTTGAGCATCGCCGGCCGGCATTATCTTGCCTCGGTCTGGATGAGGGCAGATGGCCATCTCGAGGCTTCTCTCGGCCTTCGATGGAAGGATGCTTATGGAAATTGGATTGAAACCGACGAATATGTGGTTCGCCTTCAGCCGACAGATGAATGGGAACAAGTTACCATTGAAGGCGAGGCCCCGCTCGGCGCGACCCAGGTCTGGCTCCACATCGAACGGGATCGCGGCCGCCTCTTGATCGATGACTGCTCTCTCGTGGAACGGCATCCCCACAATCTTCTCGAGAATCCGGGGTTCGAGGCCGGCGCGGCGGCCTGGTCGGCCTCGCCAGGCTGGAGTTTCGTCTCCGGGGAGGCATACACCGGTCTTCTTGCCGCCCGCGCTTCACTGGTGGACGGGGAGGAGGCGACCCTGGTGCAAGGTCGAAGCCTCTCGCCGCTTTCGGAGGGAATGGAATTTATGGCCTCGGGCTGGTTCAAGTCGACGGCCACCGCCCGGGTCAGACTCGCCTTGGAATGGTCGGATGAAGAAGGAACGATCTTGAACACGGATTCCACCACGCTCGTTCTTGATCCCGATAAATGGCAACAATTAGACCTCCTCGGCATGGCGCCGGCCGGTGCGGCCAACCTCCGCCTGATCGCGAAGGCCGAAGGGACGGGAGAACTCCTGGCGGATGGGTTCCGCCTGGAAGAACGTGTCCGGCCGAATCTTTTACATAATCCCGGTTTTGAACGCGGTCCGTTTTTCTGGAGGGTAATGGGGCCGTGGAGGGTGGATGAGAAGACGGCGGCCTCCGGGGCGCGGTCTCTACGCCTCGAAATACCTTTCTCGGGGTCGAGTTATTACATAAGACAAGGATGTGAGTTCGGCCGGGAGATCGGCGGCCTGCGCTTCCTCTGCTCGGCGCGGATCAAGACCGAGTCGGTCGCGGGCGTCGCTCTTAAGCCATGTTGGCAGAACCGGGCGGGTAACTGGCTGGTGGATGAGGCGTCGCAGGTCACATTACACACATTACAAGGGACGAACGACTGGACGGAACTCAGGCTGGCCTACACCGCGCCTCCGGGGGCGGTGGGCGTCGGATTGGTCGTTATGCCGGAGAAGGGCGATGGCCGGGGAACCGTATGGGTGGACGACTGCGCGGTCGAACCCCTGGCCACCCTCACCATCGGCGCCGCTCCCGGCGAGAGACCGTATACCATGGCCTTCAACGCCCGGTTGGACCTCCCCGGCGCCATCACCGCCTACCAATGGGACTTCGACGGCGACGGCACGGCCGACAGCGACGGGCCAGCGCCGATCCACCTCTTCCCCGGGCCGGGAGCCTATCGCTGCAGACTCCTGGCCACGAGCGCGGACGGTTCGATCTACTGGACCGAACGAACGGTGACGGTCCTTCCCGTCCTGGCGATCGAGGTTACCTGGAGAGGGCTTCCGCCTCCGCGAGACCACCGGTTCCGGTGCAGATCTTACCTCGATTACCTGGGACTTCGGCGACGGCACCAGCTACACCGGGCCCGAGAAAGAGATCGTCCACGCCTACCGGGACGGCGGAAGATACACCGTACGGGTCACCGCCTGCGACTCTTACGGCAATACCGCCGTAACCACAATTGAGATCGACGCCCCGCCGAGCGTGGAGGCGACGCCGGTGGTGACCGTGGAACATGGTTTCCTCGCGCGGTTCGCCGCCAACGCCGTTGTGCACTACGGCGGCCGGATCGTCTCGTGTGTCTGGGACTTCGGGGACGGGCAAACAGTGGTGGGAGAGGACGTGGAGCATACTTATGCCACTGTGGGTATGTACAGACCGGCTGTTACGATGACTGACAGTTTTGGCCATGTATATAGCTATGACGTACCTAATGTCAGCGTAACGGTGGGGTTGGAGTTATTCCTGACGGAAGGCCAGACGTATAAAGATGTGGTTGCCGTCCAAGGGCGCGTGGTGGGGACGGCGGAGATTGTATCGCTGGCGATTCTCGCGGATGGCATAAAAATGGCCGAGGTAACGGGGAACGCGGAGATTGTATGGAACTGGGATACATTGCTGTCGGCCAATGGAGTGCATTCGGTCACGCTTAGATCTGAGCTGACAGGCGGGTACGAGTTGGTCAAGACGGTGCCTGTAATGGTGACGAATCCATGTTATCGGATTTTGCTCATGAAATTGTAATAATTCTTTTTTTGCCTAGCGAATGTTTTGAGAGTAAGATTGTGAGAATAGGGAGAGAAGGGTTATGAGACTTTTAAAGATTATATTACTTGCTTTATTAGGAGTTTTAGGCTACCAAACCGAAGTACAAGCGGGATATCTCATAGATGTCTTTCCGAAATGCGATATCATTAATCGTTCATACATTGTGTATTCCGAACAAAATAGTTCAGTGAAATTCAGAATAGAAGTAGGTGGAGTTAATAATGGAATAA
>JAAYXC010000186.1 GCA_012516115.1 Bacillota bacterium
CCTATCTCCGGCTGACCCAGCGCGGGGAGGTGGGACATCTCCGCTGGCCCCGCGCCTACCAGCTGGACGAATATATGTACCTCGATGCCAATACCCGGCGGAACCTCGAGTTGACCAGGACCCTGCGCGAAGGAAAGGTCGAAGGGAGCCTCCTTTGGGTCCTCGACCCCACGGTGACGGGCATGGGCGCGCGGACGTTACGCGGCTGGCTGGAGGCCCCGCTACGTCAACGGGCGGCCATCGAGGAACGGCTGGCGGCCGTGGAGGAACTGACCGGCGATTTCGGCCGGCGCGAAGATCTCCGCCGTCTCCTGGCCAGGGCCGCCGATCTGCCCCGGCTGGTGGCGAGACTCTCCTGCCGGACCGGCAATGCCCGCGACCTCCTGGGCCTCGGGAACACCTTGGCCCTTCTCCCCGAACTCGGGGAGGTCCTGGCCGTTTTCACCGCCGGGGCACTGGTCCGCCTGCGGGAGAGGCTGGCCCCTCTACCCGGTCTGGCGGAGAAGATCCTGGGGGCCATTGCCCCGGATGCGCCCACCACCCTCAAGGAAGGTGGGATCTTTCGGCCGGGTTTCCACCCGGAACTGGACGAACTACGGGAAGCCGCCCGTGGCGGTCGCGAATGGGTGGCCGCCCTGGAGGCGCGGGAACGGGAACGGACGGGTATCAAGTCGTTAAAGGTCGGTTTCAACCAGGTCTTCGGTTATTATATCGAGGTCACTCGGGCCAATCTGGCCATGGTCCCGCCGGATTACGTCCGCCGGCAGACCCTGGCCAATGCCGAGCGCTTCGTCACCGAAGAACTCAAGGAGTACGAACGCCGGATCCTGGGGGCGGACGAGCGGGCCCGCGCCCTGGAGTACGAGCTTTTTTGCGCCCTCCGCGACGAAGTGGTGGCCGAGACGAAGAGACTGCAAGAGATCGGCATCGCCCTGGGCGAGCTCGACGCCCTTCTCTCCCTGGCCGAGGTGGCGGTCAAGAATAACTACGTGCGGCCGGAGATCGTGGAGGATGGAAGTCTTTCCCTGGTCGCCGCCCGCCATCCGGTGGTGGAACAATCTCTGCCGCCGGGTGAGTTTGTCCCCAACGACTGCCATCTCGATCCCCAGGGGGTTCGCGTCCAGATCATCACCGGTCCCAATATGAGCGGTAAATCCACCTACCTCCGGCAGGTGGCCCTGGTGGTCTTGCTGGCCCATATCGGTTCCTTCGTCCCGGCCCGGGCGGCGAAAATAGGCTTGGTGGACCGGATCTTTACCCGCATCGGCGCCGCCGACGACCTGGCTGGCGGTCGGTCCACCTTCCTGGTGGAGATGAGCGAGACGGCCGAGATCCTTCGGGCGGCCACCGCGGCCAGCCTTTTGATCTTGGACGAGATCGGCCGTGGGACCGGGACCATCGACGGCGAGGCCATCGCCCGGGCGGTTTTGGAGTACATCCATGACCGTATCCGGGCCAAAGCCCTTTTTGCCACCCATTATCACGAATTGACCGCCCTAGCGGAAGAGCGGCCGGGGATGGCCAACTTCAACGTCAGCGTCATCCGGGAAGGCGAAGAGATCCGGTTTTGTCACCAGCTGCGTCCCGGCGCGGCGGACCGGAGTTACGGCATCGAGGTGGCCCGTTTGGCCGGCTTGCCCCCGGCGGTCCTGACCCGGGCCCGGGAACTCCAACTCCAGCTGGAAGAGGCCCGCGGAAAGTTATCGACGATGCCCAAGCCCGTCGTTCCGGCCCCGGTCCGCCAGATGTCCCTTTTCGGCCCGGAGAAAGAGGAAATGGAGGCGGTCTACCGCGCGCTCGTTTCCTTGCCCCTGGAGGAGATGACCCCCCTGGAGGCCTTCACCTGGCTCCTCGATCTGAAAAAGCGCCTCCAAGGTCGGTCGCGAAAGAGGAGGATGGGCCGGTGAGCCGGATCAGGCGCCTGGATCCCCTTACGGTAAGCAAGATCGCGGCCGGGGAAGTCATCGAACGGCCGGCCTCGGTGGTCAAGGAATTGATCGAGAACGCCCTGGATGCCGGAGCGAAGAGGATCGAGATCGAGACGCTCGAGGGGGGCCGGCGTCTCATCCGGGTGACCGACGACGGGAGCGGCATGGACCGCGAGGACCTTTTGCTGGCCGTGGAACGTCATGCCACGAGCAAGATCTCTTCCCTTGCCGATCTGGAGTCCCTGACGACCCTGGGGTTTCGCGGGGAGGCCTTGCCCAGCATCGCCGCCGTGGCCGACCTGGAGATCCGGAGTCGGCCGCGCGGGGCGGAACACGGCCATGTGCTGGAGATGCGGGAGGGCAAGATCGTCCGCCTCTACGAAGCCGGCCTGCCGGAGGGGACGACGGTGGTGGTGGCCGATCTCTTCGCCCGGATCCCCGCCCGGCGCAAATATTTGAAGAGCGTGGCCACCGAGGCCGGCTCCATTGCCGAACTGGTGGGCCGGCTGGCCATCGCCCATCCCGGCGTGGCCTTCCGGCTTACCCACCACCAGGCCGAGGTGGTCTTTACCCCCGGCCGTGGCGATGCGCTGGAGGCCTTTGCCGCCGTCTACGGCCGGGAGACGGCCCGGGACAC
>JAAYXC010000187.1 GCA_012516115.1 Bacillota bacterium
ATCGTAAAGAGGTCCCCATCTCCGATGAGATAGAGGTCAAGGCCGAGGCCTGGACGACATTTCAACTCCCTCGTGGCCGAAAACGTCATGAAACCGGTGTCCCTCCAGCCGGCGGAAGGGAGTTTCACCTGGGAAGAGGCGGCAAGATCGTCAAATACGCCGAAGAGAACGGGATGAAACTCCGCTCTCACACCCTCGTCTGGCACCACCAGGTCCCGGAATGGTTCTTCAAGGATCAAGAGGGGCGGGACATGACCCAGGAGACCGACCCGGCGAAAAGGGAGTCGGGAAAGGGCCAAACTTCTAACGACTACAACCCCCACCCTGAAGCCAAAAAGAACGCCATCTGGAACCTGATCCAGGAGCTTTGGACCGAAGGGATCCCCGTTGACGGGGTCGGCCACCAGACGTATATCAATATCGGATGGCCGGATGTAAACCAGATCGTGGACTCGATCAGATTTTTCGGGGAAAAAGGCTTCGACAACCAGGTGACCGAGCTGGATGTGAGCATCTATACCGATAGCAGCAGTTCCTACGGTAGTTACCAGGCCATCCCGGCATGGGTCTTCACCCGACAGGGAGAACGTTACCGGGAACTCTTCGCCGGGCTGAAAAACCTGGCCGGGTACTTCAGCAACGTGACCTTCTGGGGCATGGCCGATGACCATACCTGGCTGAACCAGTTGACCCATCAGCCGACTCAACGCCCCGTTGCCCTTCGATATCTATCTTAAGGCGAAGCCGGCCTACTGGGGTGTCGTGAATGCTCTTTCTTTGGGTAAAATATCGAGCCGCTTCTCCTTGAAGAAGGAATTTCGAAACCCCTGGCGAATTATTTCTTTTGGGAACGTTCCCGGCAACCATCGTTTTCTTCGCTTTTCCTTGCGTGGAACATAGACGACAAACCGATGGAAACGGAGAAAAGAGGTGATGCCGGGAAGAAACGTTTCTGGTATATTCGGGATTATTTGGTGGTTGTCATGAGTTTTCACCTGCTTGCCTCAGGTATGGTATAGCGAGAGGAAACGAAGGGGATGGGATTATGAGAAGAACCTTGCGGTCCGGTTCCTTTGTTCTTTTGATTACGGCCCTCTTCTTCTCGGCCCTTGTCCTCGGCTGGGCGGCCGAACCGGTTCTGGTGGATGAACTCCATGATTTTAGCCTGGTATTCAAATACGACGGCTTTAAACTCTCCAACTGGAAACCGGAGGGTTCGCCCTGGGACGAGGTGGAGGGCGACCAGTGGCGGGTCGAGCGAACCGACGCCGACAAGGCGGGGACCCTCATCTATAAAGTGGAAGGTCTCTCCGCCTTCGAGATGCAAGCTTTCCGCAACGGCGCCGACGAACCGCCGCTTAGTTTCGCGGTCTCGGAGGACGGCCAGAAATGGACCAAGATCAGCAAGGTCAATAAGATCTTCGGAAAGGACCTGGGTGGCTGGTGGTTCTTCAATACTTATTCGGCCGAAGGCCTGAGCGGAAACTACCTCCGCATCCAGGTCGGGACGGACAAACCCACCTGGGCTTTCCGTATCGCCAGGGTGAAGATCTGGGCCGGTGCGCCCGCCGTCGCCGGCGGAACGCCGCCACAGACCGGCGAGGTCAAGACTTTCAAGGATAATCTGGACGATTGGAGCCTGGTCCACTCCCATGAGGGGTTACATTTCACCGATTATAAACCGGAAATCTTTGAGAACGATCCCAAGCGAGTCGAACGGGAGAAGGACAACGAACCCGGCTGGCTCGTCTATCATGTGGCGGGCTTGACGAGCTTTGAAGTCCGGGCTTACCTCAACGGGACCGACCTCGAGTATCCGGTGAACTTCTTCGTCTCCAAGGACGGCAAGAACTGGACGAAAGTGAAGGCCGCCCGCGAGGTGGGGAAAGACCTCGGTGGCTGGTGGTTCCCGGCCGTCTACAGAGCCGGTGAACTCTCCGGCGACTACTTGAAGATCGAGATCGGAGTCAAGAACCAGTACTGGTCCTGTCAGATCGGAACGGTCGTCATCCGTTCGGGCGAGGCGCCTCCCGCGCCGAAGGAGATACCGGGGAGTTTCACCCTCGTCGAGCCGGCGAATCTGAGCATGGAGGTCCCGCTCCGGCCGAGCTTCGCCTGGAACGCCGCGCCGAAGGCCAAAAGCTATACGCTCCAGATCGCGCGCGACGAGGAATTCAACCAGATGGTCCTGGAGGTCCCCGATCTGACGACGAACTCCTATAAACTCCCCGAAGAGCTCGATGAAGGCCGGCGTTATTACTGGCGCGTCACGGCGGTGGGGAAAGACGGTTCGACCGAGGAGGCCGAAGGGGCGCCCTGGTGGTTCGCCACCATCGGCCCGGCGGTGAAGAAAGCCGTCGTCACCGTGGACGTTAAGAAACAACTCCAAACCATCGACGGTTTCGGCGTCTCGGCTTCCTGGCGCGCCCGGGCCATTCGCAACCTGCCCGAGCCCGACCGGACGAAGTTCCTCGACTGGATCTTCTCGCCGGAGAACGGGGCCGGGCTCTCGATCCTGCGCCTCCGGATCCCGCCTGAGTTCATGCCGGCGAAGGATCAGTGGAAGCCGGAGGTCCTGGCCGATGATGTCTGGCTTTGCCAGGAGGCGCGCAAACGCGGCGTCCGCTGGATAATCGCCGTGCCGTGGAGCCCGCCGGCCTGGATGAAGGACAACAACAACGTCAACAACGGCGGGCAGGTCAAACCGGAATGTTATCCGGATTTTGCCGTCTTCCTCAGCCGTTATGCGCAGGAGATGGCGGCGGCCGGGGCACAGGTCGATGCCATCAGCCTCCAGAACGAACCCGACTATGTGGCCACCTATGAGAGCTGTATTTGGAATTATATGGATGCCATCGAGTTCATCACCAAATACTGGGCACCGCGCTGGGAGGCGGACAAGCGGACGGAACTCCCCGCCTGGGGCGAACAGATGAACTGGGATAAGGCCGAGGCGGCCATCAACGCGATCTTGACCGACCAGGCGGCGGCCGGGTTCCTTAAGATGGTCACCACCCATGCGTACTCGGGACTTGTCACCGGGCCGTTGCTGAAGCCACAGCATCCCAGACTCCGGACCTGGGTCACGGAGGTCTCCAACCTCAAGCAAGACGACCCCACCATGGACGATGGGTTGATGTGGGCGAACTTCATCCGGAAATGCCTCTACGACGGGGGAGTAAACGCCTTCCTGTATTGGTGGATCTACCAGAGTTACAGCAGCGGCACGAAACCGACCGGTGAAGGCCTGATCAACCTGGAGAGCACCGGAGAAGGCATGGCCCTGCACGATCCACGGCGGCTTTGGACCATCGGCCAGTACGCCCGCTTTGTGCGGCCCGGTTGGCGCCTCCTTGGCGTTTCATCCAGTGCGTCCCAAATCGGCGTGGCGGCCTTTGTGGATCCGGCGGGTGAGAAGATCGCCGTAGTAATCATGAATAATTCCTATGCCACGGCCAAAGGAGTCCAGGTCAAACTGGCGGGGGCGACGGTCATGAGCCAAGCCTCCCGTTGGCAGACCACGGAGAAAGATGGCCTCGCGGCCCTCTCTGCGCTTAAGGCGACCAAGAGCGGGGTGACCTTGGATCTGGCGCCGCGGAGCGTGACCACGGTCGTCCTGACCTTGGCCGGATAAGGAGCGCATTTACCCGCAAGAGGTGCCCGACCCTATCTTAAGGAGGTTCGGATAATCAATGAAGTGGAGAAAAACTCTGGGGATATTCCTGGGTCTGGCGCCCGTTCTCCCCGTCGCTTTCGCCACCGCCTCGGCGGCGGCCAAACCGAAGAAACTCACCGTCTGGGCTTTTCACCCGCCCCAGGTGGAAGAGATGCGTCTCGCCGCGCCGAAGGTCAAGCAGAAATTCGGGGTGAACCTCGAGGTCATCC
>JAAYXC010000188.1 GCA_012516115.1 Bacillota bacterium
ATCCCAATCCGTCGCCTTTGATTTCATCGCTTTCTGTGCCACCTCCTCCCTTTTTAAATGCTAAGTATATTTTACTACAACATCTTAGGATATAGAAGCTTAATTTTTATAACAATATGTCCTGACAGTATAAAAGCCCAGATATACAAGCGGATTTTTTAATAAATTATTCTATTGGCATAACCAAAAAAGACTAGATGGGATGAACAGGGACAGAAAGGGATGAGACGGGATGGCGCGAATTAGTAATGGCAAGGATTTCATCGATATGATTAAAAATACCGGGAGGATGAATAAAGATGCCGAAGAAGAGGGGGAACCGGGAGGGGACCATCGGCCGGCGCAAGGATGGGGTTTGGTATGCAAGCATCCTTATCGGCCGTGATCCGGCCACGGGGAAATTGAAGCGGGCATGGTTTTACGGGTCTACCCGGCAAGAAGTCGCGGCCAAACTCGCCAAAGCCCAAGGCGAACTCCAGACCGGCACTTTCGTAGAACCCACAAAGGTCACGCTCGGCCAATGGCTTGACACGTGGTTAAACGAATACGCCAAACCGCATATTCGCCCCACTACATACCAAATGTACGAATATCTTTGCCGGGTACATTTAAAGCCAGCTCTCGGCCAGATACCTTTAAAGTCCCTGCGGCCGGAACAGATTCAAGCCTTCTACAATTCAAAACGGGAAGCGGGCCGGGTGAACCTCCGCAAAGGGTCCTCTCCTTCTCTCTCGGCCCGGACGGTCAACATTATGCATGGTATCCTCCGCCGGGCCTTGAAACAGGCCGTCAAGGTCGGCTTGGTCGCCCGGAACGTCACCGATGCCGTTAGCCCGCCAAGGCAACAGAGAAGGGAAATTCGGGTCCTCACTCCCGAAGAACAGGCAAGATTCCTCGCGGTTCTTGACCGCCACCGTCTCGGCCCGGCCTTCCTCCTCATCCTGGCCACCGGCCTCCGCCGGGGCGAAGCCTTGGCCTTGCGGTGGTCTGACCTTGACCTTGCGGCCGGGGTCGCGAATATCTCCCGCTCCCTGGTGGAGGTAAGGGACAGGTCGAAACCCAAAGGCGAACGGTTAACCTTGGTCTTCCAGGAACCAAAAAGCAGATCCGGCCGGAGGACGGTTCCCATCCCTAAAGGGGTTGTCGCGGCCTTGAAAGCCCACAAGGCCAGGCAGGCCGAAGAGAAACTCTTCATGGGGGGAAAATACGAGGATAATGACTTGGTTTTTGCTACCGAGACGGGGGGACCGGTCCATCCCCGACATTTTGATGAGATCCTGAGATCGCTTTTAAAAGAAGCCGGGGTCGAGCCTCGGGGCGTCCATGCCTTACGCCATAGCTTCGCCACTCGCCTTCTCGAAGCCGGAGAACACCCAAAGGTAGTCCAGGAGATCCTCGGCCATAGCCAGGTAAGCCTAACTCTAGACATCTATTCGCATGTAAGCATGGACCTGAAACGCCGGGCCGCCGAGAAGATGGATGAAATCCTCAAAACCGAGAAAAGGGCTTCGCATAAGGACTAGGTTAAAATTGTTGTAGTAATTGTTGTAGTAAACCAAAAAGGGCTTGCGGTCGATTCCGCAAACCCTCATCATTCCTGGCGCGCCTGGCAGGGATCGAACCTGCGGCCGGCTGCTTAGAAGGCAGCTGCTCTATCCGCTGAGCTACAGGCGCACGTTCTCCACCCTTACTTTTATTTTGGCCATGTAGACCCTCCGCCATGACCACATGGAAAGAGCCGCCGGAAGGCGGCCGACAATGCAAGTGGAGCGGGAAACGGGACTCGAACCCGCGACATTCAGCTTGGAAGGCTGACGCTCTACCACCTGAGCTATTCCCGCATTCTCGTCAATAATTTTACCGGCCCCGCGAAGATAAGTCAAGTCGCCGACCCGGAGCCGAAGGGCAAGGATGGGACTTTTTTCGGCTTTTTCTCTTTCTCCTTCCGGATTCCCCCGGGGAATGAACTACTTATGAAGGATATACCGCTCGATCACCTGAGCCACCTCTCTCCGGTCGATGGGCTTGAGGAGAAAATCGGCGGCCCCGGCCCGGAGGGCCTCGCAGATTTCATGACGTCGCGCGATGGTCGAACAAACGATGATGGGGATCTCGGCGTTGATGGCCCGCAGCTCTTCCATGAGCAAGATGGGATCCGCATCCTCCATGATGAGGTCTTTGATGATCAGATCCGGTTCGTAACGAGCGCAAAACTCCAGCGCCTCGGCGGCCGTCCCGGCGGGGATCGGTTCATGGCCCAGGTCGCGGAGGAGATCGCACAAAACCACCCGTACCAAAGGGGAATCGTCTACTACCAACACCCTGGCCATCCGGTCCCCCCCTTGGCTCAGGGAGTATTCGTCTTGGAATATTCGCCAACTAAGACGATTATCCTTCCTTTCATCCTTTAACGGACGTCTTTGATTCCCTGCACAGCCCCTATTTTTTACACAAAGTTTTGATCAAAATCGATGAACGCCATTGAATTGACAACGGTGAACGAACTTTTCGCCCGGACCCTCTCTACCAGAATGCCCCCTGATATAACATTTACAGAAGTGTTCTTTCTATGTTTTCTAGTATAAATCGACCGTCTAAAGATACTCGCTTCTTTCTTCTTGACCATCCCTTTTCATCGTCGAAAATGTGCAGATAATTTTTTCACGTTTGTTTGCATTTTTTACTTGCATTTAATTAATGAATCGGTTATATTAATATATCGGAAAGGAGGTATGAATAATGCCGAGAGCATATAGGACGGATAAAACCAAATACGAGGCGGCAATGCTTGAAGCGAAACGAAAATATTTTCTCGACATCCTCGCACCATACATAAAAGACGGAGTTCTCGACACCAAGACTTTACGCAGTGAAAATCCGCGCCTCTACGAAGAATTCCGCCTGGCCTTCAAGGGAATCAGGGCGGGATGTCAAATTTTGGGGATCCACCCTTCTGCCGCCGCGCTCCGGGCCAAAGTAGGACCGGTGCGTAAACAGATCAAGACCCTGGCCCTAGCCTATATCGAAGAACACGGTCTGGAACAGGCTGCGGGCAAACTCGGTGTGGGCCTGGAGTCGGCCAAAAAACTCTACGAAACCATCACTGCTCCACAGCCCGTACGCGTCCGCAGAAAAGGCACGGCACGCGGCAGAAAAAGACAATAAGCGGGAAAGCATTAAAGTGTGGGGGGAGGATTTTTCCTTCACTCGGCTTTTGCCGAAGAGGCATCGATTTCTAGAGGTCGATGCCTCTTTCCTTTCCCGGGATCTCCGGGAACCGGCCTTTTATAACAACCTTCTTTTTTTCTTAGGTCTTCTCCCCCTCCGTGACAGAAGCGTTGAAAAGCTCATAATACTTGCCCTTCCTGGCCATAAGCTCCTCGTGTCCGCCTTCTTCCACGATCTCGCCCTTCTGGAGCACGAAGATCTTGTCCGCACCCGTAATGCCGATGCGCGACCATAACGCAAGTGCAGCCGGGGTATTTTGCTTACCTCCGCCGCCGGAGCATTGTCCAGGGCCGGGATGGCTTCGTCGAGCAAAAGCAGCGATGGATTGCGCACCAGGGCGCGGGCGATCCCGATGCGCTGCCTCTCGCCTCCGGAGAGCATGACCCCGTTCTCGCCCACCCTCGTCTCGAGGCCTTCCGGCAGTCGGACGATCGTCCGGTCGAGGCAGGCGGCGCGGATGGCCTTCTCCAGGTCCTCTTCCCTAGAGTCGGGATTCCCGAAAACGATGTTCTCCCTGATGCTTCCGTCAAAGAGGAAAACGTCCTGCAAGACGAGGCTGACCCTTTCCCACCGGAGTATCGTTCCGGTAGTGGAAGGAGACGCCCTCGAACCTGATCACCTCGGGGAAGTCTGTTTCAATCGAATCCGATCTTTCCATCTCGAGCCGTTCGTAAACGGGATGGGGGCTCTCTTTAAAGATGGCGTTGATCCGCGCAAGTGAGACCTTGACCCGTTGAAGCTGTTGATATAGATCGACGAACCGTACCAGCGGATCGACCAACAGGCCGTTGTACATCATGACGGCGGCCAGTCCGCCGATGGAGAGCGTCCCGCCCACGACGAAGACGCCGCCCGCGGTCATGATGAGGGCGATTATCCCCATGAAGAACGCCGTATTGAGAAAGCCCACGAAGGAAGAAAAAGCTATCGATCAGCCGGCCGATGAGTTTAATAGGGTAGGTGGCGAAAAAAGAAGAAGCGGCGACCAGGCGGGCGATGGCCACGGCCCATGGCCAATGGTGCCGGAAATAAAGGCCGACCGGGAATTCCTCTCATTCTTTTGTTGTCATAAGGCGTTCCACCCTTCTTGGAGGCCATGGACGAGGACCGCCAATGGAAAAATTCTCCCGCTCCATCCCCACTTCCTTCAACGGAAAAACAAAAAACCATCCAAAGCCATGGCCGGATGGTTTTCTCATCTTCCGGATTCGCGGTCTGCTTTTTCCGGTTTCCCCGCCCGTCCGGAAATCCGTCTTGTGGTGCTGGTGCGAGAGCCGGGACTCGAACCCGGACGGCCTTGCGGCCAGCGGATTTTAAGTCCGCTGCGTCTGCCGGTTCCGCCACTCTCGCCTGTCTTTTTATCCTATCACGCCCCCCGGGCGGCTGTCAAGAAAGGATAAAAGCTTAGACGAAGCTATTACCGAATGAGAGGGATCCCAAAAGGGGCCGGATTAAAGTCTAAGAGACCCACGCCCGACGGGGTGGCGATTCATGCCAAATCCCTTGGTTGCTGAGGAGCTTTGCCCATGAAAGACCATGCCTCCTTTCTGGGTAACCGGATCCATTCGGTTGCTCCGCCTTTGAGGAAGGACCATCGCGGAGAACCGATGACCGGGAGGTAGGCCGCGCAGACCACCACGACGAAGGCGAAGAAAACGGTCCGATACTTGGAAAGCGGCTTGCTCGGGGGAGCTGCCCGTTCCATTTCGTCTTACTTCCCTTTTGAGGCTTTCATTGATCGATAATCGTATCCCTGTTTCGCTTCTTCAGAACATATTTTCGCCGCAGGCATCCCGGTTCCTCCTCATCCCGTCCCGCGGGTGTAGTGGCAGGAAGAGCACTCAAGACGGAGAACGGTATGGACATGAAAAGTCGACCTGTCCCCGAAAAGCACGCGCGAACAGGACCGCGGTGCATCCCTGTGCTACCATTGACGGCGAGGAGGGGCGCGGATGGAATGGCTGGCACGCATGGAGAAGGCCCTTGACTATCTGGAGGACAACCTCCAGGGCGAACCGGACATCCGTGAGGCCGCCAGGGTGGCCTGCTCGTCTCCGTTTCATTTCCAGCGGATGTTCTCCTTCCTGACGGGGATGACCGTGGCGGAATATCTCCGCAAGCGGCGGCTGACCCTGGCCGCCCGCGAGCTGGCCTCCTCGGGGGCCCGTGTCCTGGACGTGGCCATGAAATACGGCTACGATTCGCCGGAATCCTTCGCCAAGGCCTTCCGCAAGCTGCACGGAGTCAGTCCCTCGGCGGCGCGCGCGCCCGGGGTCGTACTCAAGGCCTATCCGCGCATATCCTTCCATCTTTCCTTGAAAGGGGATCGGGACATGGAGTATCGCCTCATCGAACAACCCGGGTTCACCATCGTCGGCCGGAGCATCAGGACCACCACTCGCGACCAGGAGAACCTCCGCCGCATTCCGAGGTTCTGGGATGAATGCTGCGCCAGCGGCCTGGGGGAACGGCTGCGCCGTATCGGAGGCGACCTGCTGGGTGTCTGCATGGAGTTCAGCCCGGACATGGAGGAGTTCACTTACGTGATCGGGGTTAGGTGGACGGGCGGCAGCCCCCCGGCCGATCTGGAGAAAAAGGAGATCCCGGCGGCGACCTGGGCCGTTTTTACCTCGGTAGGACCGCTGCCGGACGCGATCCAGAAGGTCTGGGAACGGATCTTCAGTGAGTGGTTCCCCGCCGCCGGCTACGAACACGCCGACGCGCCGGAGATCGAAGTCTACCCGCCCGGGGACGGCCAGGCCCCGGATTACCGCTGCGAAGTCTGGCTTCCGGTCGTCAATAAGTAAGCCAAGAGGACCGGCCCCTTGTCCCCGCACCATCTCCACCAGCTCCGGGGCTTTCTTCCGCCAAACCGACTACGATCCTTCTCCCGCCTGCAGAAATACCGCCAAAAAGAGACGACCTGCCTCCTAACCGACTCACTCGACTCGTCTTAACCAGGAGGCAGGTCGCTCCTTATGCCACCTTATTAACCCTTTCTACTTCTTCTCTCCCTTTCTCTTGTCGAGAAACGAGCATAACTTTACTCGATCTAAAAGCATGGGTTGGCAAATAAAAAAGCTCGGGCCGGAGAAATCCCGGCCCGCCTTAAATCCCTGGAGGCGGCACCCGGATTCGAACCGGGGAATGAAGGTTTTGCAGACCTCTGCCTTACCACTTGGCTATGCCGCCTTAAATTGGCCAAACGGCCGACCCGGAACGGATCGGCTTTATAAACGAGAATGGAGCGGAAAACGGGATTCGAACCCGCGACCCCCGCCTTGGCAAGGCGATGCTCTACCGCTGAGCTATTTCCGCTCGATGCAAGAGATAAAATAACATATTTCACGGGAGTTGTCAACTCCCCGACCGACCTTTTCTGGTGGGGGGAGCCGGACTCGAACCGACGACCCCCTCCTTGTAAGGGAGATGCTCTCCCAGCTGAGCTATCCGCCCCTCTCACCCCTATTATAAGCAAAAAAAGAAAGCCCGTCAAAGGGCTTTCCGTTCTTTTCACCGCATGGCGCCTTTTCGCACCAGACCGGAAGATAACCTCTCGACGCCCGCTTTGGTCCGTGCCCGTTCGTACCAACCGAGACAGGCCAGGCCGATTAACCCCACCGCCTCGTTGGCCGTCAGACCTCCCCGGACATACCAACGAAAAATACCCCGCGTCTTCTCGCTCAAAAAAGAGTCCGCCTCGTGCGCGGTTTGCATGACGCCCTCCCGGAGCCGAGACTACTACCATTATTCCCAGCTATTCGCCGAAATATACAACTTCCCCAGGAAAGCGGGGGCCAAAGGACCGCGGGCGTGCCGGACCAAAGCCAGGACACTCGCGCCTTCGCAGGTGGCCAGGCCGAGCGAAGGGCCGTTCGGCTCCCCGTGAAAATCCGAACCACCCGTGGGCACGAGCCCGTAGGTAGAAGCCAGACGGCGATAAAAGGCGGTCTCTTGGGCGGAATGGAGAGGATAATCGGTCTCCAGGCCCACCAGACCCACGGCTACCAATCGCGGTATCAGCTTCGGGTTTCCCATCCGGCCGGGATGGGCCAGGACGGGAACACCACCGGCGGCCAGGGCCAAGCGAATGGCCTCCTCCGTGGCCAATTCCCGATGGGGTACATAGGCCGGGGCGCCGGGGACGAGGTAGGCGCGGAAAAAATCCTCCGCCTTTTCCCGAGGGATGACGCCCGTCTCCACCAGGGCCCGGACCAGGTGGGGCCGGCCGATGTAAGGGCCGTTGGCCCGGGCCCTTACCGCTTCCCAGGCAAGGTGGTAACCGAGCGCGTTAAGCCTGGCCACCATTTCTTCGGCGCGGGCCAAGCGATCGTGGGTCACCTCGGCCAGCCGGGCCCGGAGTTCCGGATGACGGTGATCGATGAAATAGGCCAGGATATGAACCTCAAACCGGTCGTAGTCGGTGGTCAATTCCACCCCCGGAATAACTGGATAACCCTCTTCCTCCGAGGTGGTCAATGCTTCTCCCAGGCCGTCCACCGTGTCGTGGTCGGTCACGGCGATCCCGGCCAAGCTGCGTCTTTTGGCCAGGACCACCAGTTCTCGCGGGGAGAGAAGCCCGTCCGAAGCGCGGGTATGGGTATGGAGATCAAACCGAAGGTGGTTCTTCACCGCATTCTGCCTCTTCGATGATGGTCGCTCCCAGACGTCGTAAATCGGCGAAAAATCCGGGGTAAGACTTCCCGACGTGCTCGGCCCCATCGATGACCAGGCCACGTTCGGCACGGAGTCCCACCGCGGTAAAGGCCATGATCAACCGGTGATCCTGGTGAGCGGAAAGAGTAGCGCCCCCGGGAATGCTTCCGGAGCGGCCTTTCACGATCAATTCTTCCCCGCGGGGAAAAAGCTCCAGACCTGCCCGGCGCATTTCCGCAGCAAAATCGCCCAGACGGTCGGATTCTTTGAAGCGTAGATGACCGACGCGGGTAAAGACCGAGTCCCCTTCGGCAAAGGCCGCGACCGTGGCCAGACTCAAGACGGCGTCGATGGCCCGGTCGCCGTCGAAGACGATCCCCCGTAGAGGTCGGCCACCTTTGATCTTTATCCGGTCTGATTCAACGATCAGTTCGGCACCCATGGCGACCAGGGCTTCCAACGCCGACCGCTCGCCCTGGGCATCCGGGAGGAGACCGGTGATCGTTACCTCCCCCGGTACCAGGGCCGCCGCCGCCAGGACGGCCATGGCCCCGGGATAGTCGCCGTTGACCGTAAACCGGCCGGGACGGTAACGCTGGCCGCCGGGTACCTGGAAGAGGAGGCGCTCCCAGTCGGCCTCCACCCGGATTCCGGCCTGCGCCAGCACCTCCAAGGTCGTGCGCACCGCATCTGGGGAACGGAGCCCTTCCATGACCTGGATGGTTAAACCATCGGGTAAAAGCGGGGCCAGAAAGAGCAAGGCACTGGTAAATTGAGAACTGACCGTACCCCGCACCTCCACCTGG
>JAAYXC010000189.1 GCA_012516115.1 Bacillota bacterium
ATCATCCTTCTCCCTCCCTGAAAAGCGAAACTAGAGCCTTCACCGTTAAGACCGTCAAATTCGCCGATTCGATATCGTATCGTTCGGTCTGGTATGCCCAGGAGAGGGCCTCCATTCTCTCGAATAGGGTCCGCCCATCCCGTTTCTCCATCCCCAGGTCGTCAAGCCATGCGGCCACGGCCAGGATCGCCCGCCACGGGTCCAGTCGACGGCCGCTTAACCGCGCGGCGTTAGCCGCCTTTGTGTCGTAAGCAGGAATCGCCGGCAGGTAGGCCAAACCCATCGCCCAAAGATAGTCTATCAGTTTCCGCCGGTCATGGGGCCATTGTTCGGGCTTAAGTGGATCGGCATCGGTTTTATACTTGTCTGTGCTGGGAATCAAGGGAATCATAATCGTTCTACTGGCCAGGACCGGGTCGGGGCATTGAATTGCGCTAAACAGTCTCGGGCAGAACGTATTCACATACCGGGTACGCCATTTATCGCCCACCAGTTCTTTAAAGGGGATGGTATTACCTCGATGGTTTCCGGCCAGAAGTAAGGATCGCTTATCCGGGTCGGTCTTTTTCGGATCCGATAGGTTTTCCACATCGTCAAAGGCAATACATGCGCCGTAGTCGGCCAGATCGCGGAGCGAAGCGAAGGAACCGCCCAACGTGACCACCTGCCCGATGTAAGCCATAGCGCAGATAACGTCAAGAAGGGTCGTTTTTCCCGATCCGCCTTCGCCGGTAGACCAAAGGAACCCGATAACGGTAAATGCGTCCAAAAAGTATGTCGCCAGAACGTAACACCCGGCCAATTCGGCCATGGTTCTTTGATCCGCCAAGGATTGATTAAAGTCGATAAAGCGGTCGATTACATCCACAACACGGTAAAAAACATGAATTGGTTCGGGGCGATAACCGTTTTTATATTTTTTTACTCCAGGTGTGCTCCATAGTTTTTCATTTTGTGGTATTTCCGGCAGATCAACATCTAACCCTAAATTTCTTAATGGTTCATCGCCGCCGTCGCCGAAGATCCGGCCGTCGTTGCGAACGATCATTAATCTTTGCTCGGTAATCTCTATCGGCGGATCGTGTTTGATTAAACGGCCCTTTTTATCAATTTCCTCGGCCACGATCACCTTGACGTAGGGCCAGATCGCCGCATAGGAAACGCAGTTTACAAGGGCCAAGGGACGACAAATGCGGGCCGGTATATCGTCAAGGAGTTCCACAACAGGAGGGGCCGCCGAATGGGTTCGTTTGATTCCCAGCCACTCACGAGCCTTCTCGACCGTCTTCTCTCCCACCAGTTCGGCCAGTCTGGGCCATCCGGTGGTGGGGTCTCCGTCCTCCAGTTTCTCGGCCGTATGTCTCACGGTCTCCGCCCGTTTCGCCGCTTCCTCGTCTCCGGCGGTCTCCGCCACGGCCAGGATAAACTCTCGGGCCGCGTCCTCGGTCCATCCGCCGGAAAGAAGACCTCCGGCCAAGGCCAGGGCCGCATCCTGCCGGGTTCCGGGTTTTGCCCAATACTTGGCCAATAAGGCTGCCGCCGCCGTCTTTTTGCAGGCCGAGAGGAGTTCTTCTCGGGATACTTCTGCAGGGTCGCCTTCGGAGTCCCATCGGATTTCCTCGCCGGAAGGGTGAACGGAGCCGGGAAAGATGGTCTGGTGTGCGCCGCCTTTCCGGCCCGTGCTTCTAACCTCAAGAATCGTCGCCTTTTTATCATTGGGATCCAGGTTGGGGTCTACCAGCTTTTCATACTCTGCGCCTCGGCTTATATAAAGCCAATGCGATGCCGGTTTTGACGCGTGACCGAAGACCGCCTTGGTCTCAGGGAGGAACCTGGGAGCCAGCTTAACGGCGGCCGGGTCGTCAAGGTCAACATCGATAAGCCACCCGGAGGGTTCGCCAAGGAGAACGCCGATGTTCCTCGGTTCCCGGCCGAAATGCTCCGGCAGATCCTCCTCGGTAAGGCGGAGTTTTTGCCACCCTTGTTCTGTTAGGCCTTTTTCCTTCAGGGGAACCGGGATCACCCGCCACCCGCGGGCAAGATAACCGCGCGCCGTCTCCAGGATCTTCGCGGGGTGGGGGACCACCTGCCCACCCGGTTGCGCATTCGCCTGGTTTTGTGATATACTTTGACCAGAGGTCAATTTTAGGTCTCCTTTCTCGCCGCCGGGTCGCGTTCCCGGCGTTTTTGTTGTCTTTTGGTCAGTGTGTCGTCAGTGTGTTATTGCCTCAAGACCGCCGAAGCCCCGGCCGGCGGTATCGGCCAGGGCTTCGATATTGGGCCGCTTTAGGCGGCCAGGGGATTTTCTTCGAGGAACTCTTTCAGGGTCTCTTTCCTGATCATAAGCTTTCCTCCGATCCGCCGTCCCCGCACGTGCATCAGCTTGTAAGAGAAGTCGCGAGGGAACCCGAATAGTTCCTGTAGTTCGCGCACCGTGAGGAGCAAGGGGACGCCATCCCAATCCGTCGCCTTTGATTTCATCGCTTTCTGTGCCACCTCCTCCCTTTTTAAATGCTAAGTATATTTTACTACAACATCTTAGGATATAGAAGCTTAATTTTTATAACAATATGTCCTGACAGTATAAA
>JAAYXC010000028.1 GCA_012516115.1 Bacillota bacterium
CTCGTGGGGTCGGAGGTGGAAGGAGAGTTCGGTCCGGAAATCGGCTATCTCCTGTTTCATCCAGAGATTACGCGCCAGCTTCGTCCGGTCGAGAAGCCCGATTTCGCCCGCCTTTAAGGTCACATCGGCCCCCGAAGAACCGCGGTTGACCACCGCCACCGCCAGCGACCCGTCGGCGAGGGGTTTTTTCCAGACTTCGCAGCGACCCATGGTCTTCACGCGGCGGCCCGGGATGCCCAGCGGGTCCTGGTTGATGGCCAAGACCTCACGGTTCATGAGAAGATCGGCCGTCTCCCGGTCGAGGGCCCGGACGTCGCAACCGATCATCAAAGGTGAGGCGGCCATGCACCACATGGACATATGGGTTTGATATTCGAGGAAGGACATCCCGCGCCCCGGGATCTGCCCCTTCCCCTTGAGGCCCACCACCAGCATGTCCAGGTCGTTCCACCCGCCGGGGCCACCGTATTCGGCGAGCGCGGCCGCGATGTCCCGGGAGACGTCCACCCCTATGCCGTAATATTTCCCTTCCTCCACCCAGATGCTCGTCCAACTGTCGAAGACGTCGCCCGAGACACGCCACATATGGCCGCCCACGCTCCGGCCCCATAGATGCGGGTTACGACCGCCCCACTCGCAGATGGAATAGAGGATCTCCCGTCCCGTCTTGCGCAGGGCTTCCCCCATGCGCGCGTACCGCTCGATGGCGCTCTCCTGGTCGGGAGGGGCGTGGCAATAATCGTACTTGAGAAAATCGATCCCCCAGGAAGCCCAGAGATGGGCGTCCTGGTCTTCGAAGCGGTAACTCCCGGGGTGGTTGGCGCAGGTCTTCTCGGCCGCGCAGGAATAGATCCCGATCTTCAGCCCCAGGTCATGGAGGTGGTCGGCCAGGGGCTTGATCCCGTTGGGGAACCTGAGCGGGTCGGGTATCAGATCGCCGTTGGCGTCGCGGCCGCATTTTTCCGACCAGCAATCGTCGATGACCACGTACTCGAAACCACAGTCCTTGAGGCCGGAGGAGACGATGGCCGCGGCGGTCTCCAGGATGACCTCCTCGTTGACCCGGGGACCGAACATATTCCAGGAGTTCCATCCCATGGGCGGGGTGGCGGCCAGGGTTTTCCGTTGGACCAAACTGGATTCCTCCTTTTTGAGGTTCATTTCTCCCCGTTTTCCGGCAGGCGCGCGAGCATTTCGAAGCAGGCTCGGGCGTGGTGGTAGGGACATTCCCAGGGTCCGGCCTTAAAGACGCGGTCATCCGGTCTCCCGTCGCGGTGGAGCTGTTTGAACCATTCCCCGTCCTTTCGGTCGACCATCTTCGCCTGGATGTATTCCCAACAACGGTGGGACGCTTCGGCGAAATGGGCGCGACCGGAGATCTGGTAGGCGTTATAGAATCCTACCATGGCCTCGGCCTGCGGCCACCAGGCCTTTCCGTCATCCACCAGGCCGTGGGGACCGGCTTCGTAGAAGAGGCTGCCGTCTTCGTCCCGGCCCTCCCGGTAGACCGCCTCGGCCAGGGCCCCGGCGGCGGCGTGGGTCCGGGCCAGGAGTTCCGGGTCGCCCTGGACCGCAGCTGCTTCCACCAGGAGCCAGCTACCCTAGATGTCGTGGCCGTAGGAGACATTCGGCGAAAGGGACCGCCACTCTTCGTCGAAGAAGAGACGAAAATGGTGCCTCCGGGGATCCACGATGTATCGCAGGAAGGTCTCGATCAGGTTCCGGTGTTGGTCCCGGAGAAGGGTATCGTCCCAAACGCGGAGGAGGTTGGTGTAGGCCTCCAGGAGATGGAGCATGGTGTTCATGGATTTGCGGCAGAAAGGGTCATGGGAGCTGAAGCGGACTTTTAGCATCGGCTCCCATCCTCGGCCGCTGGCCTCGAAGTAACCCCGATGCACGGGATCGTAAGCGTGTTCCTCCAAGAGACGGAAAAGTTCGCCGGCCATGGCCAGGCTTTCCGTCTCCCCGGTGGCGCGGTAGTACTCACTCAGGCCGTAGAGGCCAAAGGCCTGGGCGTAATGATGCTTGAAATCCACGAGGGAACGACCTTCAACGTCCACCTGCCAGTAGAGCCCCCCGTGGTCCTTGTCCCAAAAAACTCCGGTAAGATATTCGTAGGCCCGGCGGGCCATGGAAAGATACTCTTCCCTTTTTAATCTCCGATAGGCGGTGGAATAGGTCCAGAGGATACGCGCGCAGAGCACCGCCGAGCGCGGGACCTCGTCGAGGACCTCGAGATCGTTGGTCAAGGCGCCGTGGAAACCGCCGTGCACCTCGTCCACGAGATAGGTCATCCAGAAGGGGAGGATGTTTTCCGTTAGTTCCCGCGGTAAGTCTTCTCGCCAGGTGGTTTCCGCCCACGTCGGGTTGACGGCGCCCATGTTTTACCTCCGTTCGCATCCAAAGAGCAAAATTTATCCGTTCCGTGTAAGGTAAATTTACGCCAAACAAGGGCGAAATTCCTTTCCGGCTTAACGTTCTTCGTCCCATCGGATGACGCCGCAGGCCAGGCGCCGTCCGGAAGCCCCGGCCGGCTGGGTACGGTAGTCGTCCGGGTTTTCATGGATGATCGCCGCCCGACCCACCACGTCCACCACCTTGAAGCGATCGGTGAAAAAGCCCATGCGGGCCCGGCCGTGGTTGGAAAAGAGGACGGGGAAATCCCCGGCGTGGTTGCCGTGCGGTTGCC
>JAAYXC010000190.1 GCA_012516115.1 Bacillota bacterium
CTCCCACCCCGGAGCTGGCGACAGGCCGGCCCCGTTTTCTCCTGCTCGACACTTACCGGCCGGGCTTTTTCGGCGGCACGGGCCGGAGTTTCCCCTGGGCCGAGGCGGCGCCTTACCGGGCGCTCGGGATCCCCATCCTCATCGCCGGCGGGCTCAACCCGGGGAACGTCCGCACGGCCTTGGAGCTCGCCCGTCCGGCAGGGGTAGACGTCTCGAGCGGGATCGAAAGCGCGCCGGGCAAGAAAGATCCGGCCCTCATCGCCGCCTTTATCAACGCGGTAAGAGATTGGGAACGGACCCAGCTTCATCATTTAAACGAGAAAACCTGGAGGTAAAGACGATGCGCGGATACTTCGGTCCCTACGGCGGGCAGTTCGTCCCGGAGACGGTCATGGCCGCCCTGGCCGAGCTGGAAGCGGCCTACGAGCGTTACCGGGAGGACCCCACCTTCCAGGCCGAACTCGAACAGCTCTACCGCGACTACGCCGGCCGACCCACCCCCCTCTACCATGCCCGCCGGCTCAGCCGGGAGCTCGGGGGGGCCCAGATCTATTTAAAGCGGGAAGACCTCAACCACACCGGCGCCCACAAGCTCAACAACACCCTGGGCCAGATCCTCCTCGCCACCCGGATGGGCAAACGCCGCATCATCGCCGAGACCGGCGCCGGCCAGCACGGGGTGGCCACGGCCACGGTGGCCGCCCTCTTCGGTTGCCGATGCGTGATCTACATGGGCGCCAAGGACATGGCCCGCCAGGCGCCGAACGTGGCCAGGATGCGGCTTTTGGGGGCCGAGGTGCGTCCGGTCTACTCCGGGAGCCAGACCTTAAAGGACGCCACCAGCGAGGCCATCCGCGACTGGGTGACGAACGTGGACGATACTTATTATCTTATCGGTTCGGTGGTGGGGCCGCACCCTTATCCGACCATCGTCCGCGACTTCCAGGCGGTCATCGGCCGGGAGACACTGGCCCAGTGCCAAGCGCAGCTCGGCCGGCTCCCGGATTCCATCTATGCCTGCGTGGGCGGGGGGAGCAACGCCATGGGGATCTTTACCGCCTTCCTCGGCGAGCCCACGGTAAAACTGGTAGGGGTCGAGGCCGCCGGTCGGGGGCTCGAGACGAACGCCCACGCGGCCACCCTGGCCAAGGGCCGGCCCGGCGTGCTCCACGGCGCTTTGAGCTACCTCCTCTGCGACGAGGACGGCCAGATCCAGGAGGCCCACTCCATCTCGGCCGGGCTCGACTACCCCGGGGTGGGGCCGGAACATAGTTGGCTAAAGGATCAAGGAAGGGTGGAGTATACCACGGCCACGGACGAGGAGGCCCTGGCCGCCTTCCACCGCCTGACGAGGACCGAAGGAATTCTCCCCGCCCTCGAGAGCGCCCATGCCCTGGCCGCCGCGTTGCGCGACGCGCCGCGGCTGCCCCAGGACCACATTATGGTGGTTAACCTCTCCGGCCGGGGGGACAAGGACCTGGAGATCGTGCTTAAAACCACCGCGGAGCTGGCCACTCCGCTCTGACTCACCCCCTTCGGGACCCTCTAGGGACGGTGCGGGAACGCCCCTAGAGGGGACGGGGGGTGGGTAAAAAGAGGAGGAGGCCTTTTTGATATTGATATCCTCTTGTTTTTTGTGGTCGACGAGAAACACCTACTTACTTAGAAAATTGGCCCGGTTCCACCATGCTCGTGCTCGTGCGCGTAATCGGACTCGTCGTTCGTCGCTGGTCGCTCGTCGCTCGGAGATGCGCTCTTCGGGTGCTCGATCACGAGCACGAGCACCGCTTCGCTGAGCACGAGCACGAATAAAATAGGCTCATTTTCAATTCTTGTTCTCCCGGCTAATCCGGGGATGGATCACCAATCATGAGGAGAGAGAGACTTTGAACCGAGTCCGCGCCCATCTCGAAGACCTCCGCCGCCGGGGCGGGAAAGCTTTTATCCCCTTCATTATGGCCGGTTACCCGAGCCTTGCGGCCACGCCCGCGTTCCTTGAAGGGCTGGCGGAGGCGGGGGCCGACGCCATCGAGCTCGGTCTCCCCTTCTCCGATCCGCTGGCCGACGGCCCGGTCAACCAGACGGCCTCCTACACGGCCCTCCAGAACGGCGCCACCGTGGATCGGGTCTTGGCCGTCGCGGCCGCGGTCGCGCCGCGGCTTTCCTGTCCCCTGCTCCTTTTTACCTACCTCAATCCCCTTCTGCAGCGGGGTCCGCGCCGCCTCTTGGCCGAGGCGGCGGCCGCCGGGTTTGCCGGGCTGATCGTCCCCGACCTCCCGCCGGAGGCGGCAGAGGAAATCCGGGCCGCGGCCGCGGCGGCCGGGCTGGGGATGAGTTTCTTGGTCGCGCCCACCAGCCCCCCGGAGCGGATCCGGCGCGCGGCCGAAGCGAGCAGTGCCTTCCTCTATGCCGTCTCCCTGCGCGGGGTGACCGGCGCGCGGGAGAGCCTCCCCCCGGACCTCCCGGAGTTCCTCGCCCGGGTGCGGGCCAACGCGGACTGCCCGGTTATGGTAGGCTTCGGCATCGGCACGCCCGCCCAGGCCAGGGCGGCGGCCGAGCTGGCCGACGGGGTGATCGTGGGGAGCGCCCTGGTGCGCCTGGCGGGAGAAGAAGGGGTCGAGGCGGCCTGCCGCCTGGCGTGGGAGATAAGGAGCGTCCTGCCTGCCGGCCCGGCCGAAATCCGGCAGGCCGAGGAATAAACCGCGGTCGCCGGATGGGGTTGCGCAAAAGGGGATGGATGTGGTATCATCCATCCTGCAGAGGCCGAAGTGGCGGAATAGGCAGACGCAGCAGACTCAAAATCTGCCGCCCCCCAAGGGCGTGTGGGTTCGAGTCCCACCTTCGGCACCAAAGGAATTATAACCCGGGTTTACGGCCGGTTTGTTAACTATTTGCATCGGGAACCGGCCACCCGATGATGTTGGCCGGGAGGGCGAGGAGCGGCTTTGGCGGGAAAGTCGCTCTTTTTTATTTATTTAACCCAGTGGATCTGGCCGGCTCTTACCTGCGTTTAGGGTAAAATCCGAATCGACTCCCTGCGGTCCCCCGTCACGGAGGACAAGGGGGAGTTCGAGGGTGGCAAGGATAAGAGCAAAAGTGGTCCTCCCGTAGACGGGGAGAAGGTAATCTGCCACGGGAGTGCCATCCGAAGTGGAGGTCGGTTACTGCATCGGTGAAGCTGTTTTCCCTTCTCGGGAAACCTTAAAAACCCCCGGGCAGGTTAAGAAGGCAGGCGCGGTTCAAATCTTCGCCCCATGGAACAAGGATCTTCTTCCTCCGACGTGGAAACTTAACGATCATGGAATTCACGGCAAAGAAGGGGTGGACGCATGGGCGAGAAAAAGAAAGCTTACCTCATCGACATGGACGGCGTGCTGGTCTTCGGGACCAAGCCCATCCCGGGCGCCGTGGAGTTCATCGAGCGCCTGGCGGCCGGAGGTTACAAATACCTCATCCTGACCAACAACTCCGCCTACACCCCCCTCGACCTCCAGCACCGCCTGGCGACGGCCGGGATCAAGGTGGGACTCGACCGTCTCTACAGCAGCGCCCTGGCCACCGCGACCTTCGTGCAGTCCCAGAAGCCGGGCGGCTCCGCCTACGTCCTGGGCGGCACCGGTCTTTACCAGGCCTTAACCGACGTAGGCTACACCCTCACCGACTACAATCCGGACTACGTAATCTTGGGCGAGAGTAGGTTCCATTCCTACGACCGGCTCATCCGGGCCGCCCAGCTCATCTCGGCCGGCGTTCCCTTCCTCGCCACCAACTCCGACCTCACCGGCCCGGCGGAGGAGGGGATCATCCCGGCCTGCGGCGCGGTGGCCGCACTCCTCGAGAAGGCCTCCGGCTTCCGGCCGTATTATATCGGCAAACCGAACCCCCTCATGATGCGCCTGGCCCTGCGCTATCTGGGAGAACACTCGGAGAACGCGGTAATGATCGGCGACAACATGCACACCGACATCCGCGCCGGTCTCGAGAGCGGCCTGGAGACCGTCCTCGTCCTCACCGGGGTCACCAGACGCGAAGATATCGAAAAGTTCCCCTATCGACCGCACAGGGTGGTGGAGTCGTTGGCCGAGCTTGTCCCCTAGGTTTTTCCCCCGCGCCGTTGCCTTCTTGTCGGCCCTTCTTTCCGTCCGAGCACATAGAAGAACTGCTCCGCGTCGTCCCGCACCGGTTCCCTGGCGTAACCGCCGAAGACCGCCTCCACCGCCAGGCCGTGGGCGGCAAAGAGTGCCGCGAGCTCCGCGGGGAAGAAGTATCTCCTCGTCGTCTCGAACTCGTGTCGGATAAGGTTGCCGTCTCTTCGCCGGCCATCTCGAAGATATGCCGGCGGAACTCCAACTGCCGCCCGCGGTCGAAACCATAGGCCACCAGGCAACGGACCGGCCGGCCGGTGGCCGGATCCACCGCCTCCCTCCGCAGCACCGGCGCGGAAGGGCATTCCGTGAGAAGCTTCGGGGCAGAAAGACGTCGATAAGGAGCCGGCCGTCCGCGGCGAGGTGGCCGCGCCTCCTGCGCGTCCGGCGTGAGGAGGTAGTTGAAAGTATAAAAGGGCAAAAAGACCAGGCCAAAGGAACGGCTGAGGGTCAAACGGCAGACGTCGGCTTCGATGATGGCGACCCTTCGACGGACCTCTTCCGGTTCCCGGGCCAGCTTCGCCCGGAGGAGTGCCAACATGGAGGGGGAGACGTCGACCGCCACGAGCTCGTATCCGGCGCGGGCCAGGGGGATGGTCAACCTCCCGGAACCGGCCCCGACCTCGAGAAGAGATCCCTTCGTCGCGGCGGCGTAATCCAGATAGAGGGGGAGATCGTCTAACTTATCGCCGACATAAAGGTCGTAGCAGGCCGAGAAGTCCCGATAAATATCCTCATCCTCCACTGTTTCCCAACCCCTTTCGATCCCTTCCGAACATACCGATACCAGAATTCCATATCTTCCACAGAAGGAAAAGCTTTCTCCATCGCGAAAACAAAAGCTCGATAACGGAAAAC
Organism: Bacillota bacterium; assembly: GCA_012516115.1. Taxonomy (GTDB): domain Bacteria; phylum Bacillota; class UBA4882; order JAAYXC01; family JAAYXC01; genus JAAYXC01. The sequence continues at coordinate 5,004 of JAAYXC010000190.1, forward strand.
AGGCGGTATACGAGACGATGAGATTCAACACCCAAGACCCCGATCTCGACCGAAGTTTACAGAAGGTTCTCTTCACCAGTATTCCGAGCACCTTTTTCTTTATCATCATTCAAGGAAGCGCCTATACCGCCTTTGTCCGCGCCCTAAGCCGCCAGGACTCCCTTTATGGGTTCTTGGCCGCCCTGCCGCTTATCGCCGGTATCTTCCGGCTCCTGTCCGCCTTCCTCATCGAAAAATTCCATCGGCGTCGCGAAGTATTTCTCATCGCCCTTTATACTCAACGTCTAAGCTGGATCCCTTTTGCCCTCATCCCTTATCTCATCCCTTCCACCGAACCACGCCTCCGCATCGTCCTGGCCGTCCTCTGCCTCTCCCTGCACGGAGCCGGGGGAGCCATCGGCGATGTGGCTTTCATCTCCTGGCTCACCGACTTGGTCCCGGCCGAGATCCGGGGCAGTTACCTCGGCCAGCGCAACCGCCTGGGCCAGATCACGGCCATGCTCACCCCACTCGTGGTGGGATGGTACCTCGACCGTTTTCCGGGTTTCTTCGGGCTCTCCACGGCCCTGATCGCCGCAGCCATTTCCGGCGTAGCCGATATCTCCATCTGGCTCTGGGTGAAACATCCGGCCATGAAGGAAAACACGCCACCCCTCCCGCTCAAAGAGATGCTTTTCGTCCCCCTCCGTCTCTTGCCTTACCGAAAACTGCTTTTCTTCTGGGCCACGGCCCTTTTCGCCTTCGGGCTAGCGGGGCCTTTCTTCATGGTCTACGTCCTGGAAGTCCTGAATTTCAGCTATACCGAGGCCTCGATCCAACTCCAGGTCCTCCCGGGGATCATGGCCTTTCTCCTCTCGCGCTTCCTAGGCCGCAGCATCGATGAATACGGATCCAAACCCCTTCTCCGCCTCTGTATGAGCATTTCCACCAGTCTCCCGCTCTTCTGGCTTATCAGCACACCGCGGTTTCCGTGGCCGCAGCTTCTGGCCAATCTCCTGGGCGGCGTGACCTGGATCGGGCTTGACATGGCCCAGATGAGCCTGATGATGAAGATCCTGCCGCAGGAGAAACGTTCGTTCTACATCGCCGGCTACGGCCTTACAGCCTGGCTTGCAGGTAACGCCACCGGTTCGATGTTCGGCGGGTTCCTGGCCGATCGGCTCCGGCCGTTAATAGAGGGAAACGGTCTCCGCTTCCTCGGCGCTCCCCTCACCGTTTATCAGGTGATCTTTTTCTTCTCTTTCATCCTTCGCTTCCTCGTTCTGACGCTCATCCTACCACGGATCGAAGAGCCGGAGGCCAAAAGCACCCGGGAAGTCCTGGCCTCCCTGCGTCGGAACGCCCGTCAAGGTCGTTCTTTCCTTCAAATTGTCAAAAAAACGACTGAGAATAAAATCCCTGCCTCCTTACCACCTTCGGAGATTAACCTTAAAGAGAAAGGATGAGTTCTTTGGCCCTCGTTATCTGGAGCGTAATTCTTCTCCTCTTCCCCGTCGCCATCCTGTCCCTTACCCGCCGTTTCCCCTTTTTGGAGAGCATCGGCCCGATCCTCCTCTGTTATGCCGCAGGACTGATCCTGGGTAACCTGGGAATTCTCCCGGCCGGTTTCGGAAAAGTCCAAACGGCGTTGGCCACCTATTCGGTTCCCATTGCCCTGCCCCTGCTTTTTTTCTCTTTCGATGCCCGCCAATGGAGCCGACTGGCCGGAAGCGCTCTTCTTTCCTTTTTCCTCGAGACCGTGGCCGTACTCGTGGCGGCCACGGTGGCCTTCCTTGCTTTCAGTCGCCTCATCGGACCCGAAGCCTGGAAGGCGGTGGGCATGCTTATCGGTTGTTATACCGGAGGCACGCTCAACCTGGCCGCCATCGGCACGGCCTTGAAGGTAAACCCCGATCTCTTCATGGCGGTAAACGTGGCGGACATGTTCGTCTGTCCGTTTTATCTCCTTTTGGCCGTCACCGTCCTCCGCCGCCTACTCCTCTTTGTCCTTCCACCCTTCCAGCACCATGGGCTGGCCGAGGCGGCGGTAAGCTGGGAATTACCCGATTACCGGGGGTTCTTCACCCGAAAAAGACTCCGCGCGGTGCTGACGGCCCTCGGCCTGGCCGTCCTCGTCCTGGCCATAGGTGGAGGGATCGCTTCCCTTACCCCCGGGGAATACGGGACGGTGGTGGCCATCCTGCTCATCACCACCCTCGGGATCGCCGGATCTTTTATCCCCTATGTCCATCGCCTGGAAGAAAGCTTTCCTTTAGGTAATTATTTCCTATTACTCTTCTCCCTCGCCATCAGCTCCATGGCGAATCTGCGTCAGCTCCTCGTGGCCGCCCCGGCGGCCTTGGTCCTGGTGGGCTTTATGGTCTTCTTTTCCGCCTTCATCCACGTATTGTTGGCCGCCCTTTTTAAGATCGATGCGGAGACCATGATCATCACTTCCATCGCCGGGATCTTCTCCCCGCCTTTTGTGCCGATGGTGGCCGCGGCCCTCAAAAACCGCGCCCTCATCGCCACCGGAGTCCTCACCGGGATCCTCGGCTGGGTCATCGGCACTTACCTCGGGATCGGCTACGGCTATCTCTTGCACGCCCTTTTCGGGTAATAACCCTGGCCAAAAGATAAAGGGCCAAGGAAACCTTGGCCCTCTTATGCTCATGTGTTACTCTTCCTTTAAGCTCCGTCCTTGCCGCGCGACGCATTCATCTCAGGGCGTGGACGTAAACCCGGTAGGTCTTATAATGCACCCCGCCGGCCCGCTCGACATCGCGACGCATGGGCAGGTTCTCCTCCCGGATGGTCGAACCTTCTCCCCAGCGCATCCCTTTCCGGCGGGCGGCCTCGAAGGTCTTGAGGTAAATGGCCGCCGAAACTCCTTTTTTTTGCCATTCAGGAACGACGAAAAGAACGAAAAAGCGGAGGCCATCGATCTTTCGCCGCCAATAAAGGTACTTCAGCCAGCCGAAGGGGAAAAGCCTTCCATTGAGATGGATCAAGACTTGGTTCAGGTCGGGCATGGAAAGTCCGAAACCGATGGGTTCATCGCCCGCCCGGGCGATATAGGCGAGATCCGGATCGGCATGGGCCTTGAGATCCCGGGCGATGGCCCGAACCTGGGCAAGAGAGGGCGGTGTCTGGTCCGGCCACGCCGGCATGGCCCGACTGATGATCGTGTGGATATCCCGGATCTCACGATCGAGACGGGAAAAATCCACGGGATCGAGACGAAAACCGTAACGTTCCTGGGCATAGGCCACGGCCCGTGGATTTTTCGGTTCACGGGGAGAAAGGCGATAGGCCAGCCAGTCGATGAACTTCTCCAGACCGTAGCGGGCGAAGAAATCCTGATAGTAAGGGGGGTTATAGGAATCCATCAAGACCGGCGGCGAATCGAAACCCCAGACGAGCAACCCCCGGTAATCATCCCCACCGCTCGGCGAAACGGGTCCCCGCATCCGGTCGCCCCCCAGACCCAGTAAATACTCTTCGCCCGCCCGCAAAAGCCCTTCGGCCACTTCGTACTCGGGAATAGACTCGAAAAGGGCAAACCAACCGTCCCGGAGACCCTTGGCCCGGTTGGTCTCCTCGTCGACCCCGACCATGATCCGGCCGACCGGCTTCCCATCCCGATAGGCCAGGAACAGCCGGAAAGGACCGCGGCGGAGATACCCGTTATGCCGGGGGTCGAGGATTTTTTTCATCCGGGAAAGCAGAG
>JAAYXC010000191.1 GCA_012516115.1 Bacillota bacterium
CCGGTATACAACTGTTCCCTGGTCCGGGCATGGACGGTCACCGCCGCCGCCCCGGCCTCCCGGCAGGCCGCGGCCAGTTCGGGCGCGCCGATGCTCCCCCCGTCCCAGCCGGCGCGCATCTTGACCGTCACGGGGACCGGGACGGCCCCGACAACCGCCGTCACGATCGCCTTGGCCCGGGGAAGGTCGCGCAGGAGAGCTGCCCCGGCCCCGTTTTTGACCACCTTCGGAACCGGACAGCCGAAATTCAGGTCGATGATATCGGGGTTAGCCAGGTGGACCAGGAGTTTCGCCGCTTCGGCCATGGTCTCGGGATCACGGCCGAAAAGCTGCAGCGCCACCGGTCGTTCGGCGGGGTCGATCCGGAACAACGGCTCCGTCCGTGGATTATGATGGAGGAGGGCTTGGTCGCTTATCATTTCTCCTGCCACCCGCCCGGCCCCGAAACGTTTGCACAAGAGGCGGAAAGGCAGGTCGGTCACGCCGGACATGGGAGCCAAGACAAGGGGGTTGGCCAAGATCACCGGGCCGATCTTAAGAGACGGGATGGACACGAAGCTCCCTCCTCGGAAGAGACACCTCGAAGGTTTTTTCTTCGTTTTTCGGGCAGGATTCGCCTTCTTGACGGAAAATAAAATAGCTACGTCTTTAAGCCCTTTTACCTTTTCTTTTTCATTTTGTCAAAAAAACGCATAAGGAGATACCGGCATGAAAAATGCACCCCCATCTTCCCGTCTTCTCCTTGTTTTAACCTTAAATCTCTCCATCTTTCTCGTGCAGATCGTCGGGAGTTTGCTTACCGGCAGCCTGGCCCTCCTGACCGACTCCGTCCATAATCTTACCGCTACCATCGCCCTCGGGCGCAGCCTCTGGGCCATCCGGCTGATGGGCCGGCGGAACGACCCGGAACGGACCTTCGGGTACGGCCGGGTGGAGGTGCTCGTCGCCCTGGCCAACGGGGCGGGACTCTTGGCGGTAAGTGGTTTTGTCCTCTATGAGGCCGTCGGCCGCTTCCTGCAACCGCGACCGATCTTCGGTCCGGGGATGTTATTTGTTACCCTCTTCGGCCTCGTCATGAACGGCCTCTCCGTCTGGCTTCTCCATGAAGAAGCCCACGAGGATCTTAACCGTCGGAGCGCTTTTCTTCACCTGCTCTCCGATTTCTTTTCTTCTTTCGGCGTTCTAATAGCCGCCATAAGTATTCTTCTTTTCGGTTGGTATTGGATCGATCCTTTGGTCTCTGTAATCATCTGTCTATTTTTCTTTAAGAAGGCCTGGGGGCTGGTGCATGAATCCGTCCATATACTTTTAGAAAGCGTCCCCGGTGGACTCGACCTGGCCACGGTGGCCGCGGCCATCCAAACGGTAAAAGGGGTGAGAGCGGTCCACGACCTGCATCTCTGGAGTCTTTCTTCGCAGACGGCCGCCTTAAGCGCCCACCTGGTCCTGGGCGAATGTGAGGCGCGCGAAATACAACGCATCGTGGCCGAAGTCCGCCGCGTCCTGGCCGAACGTTTCGATCTTCTCCATGTCACCCTTCAGCCCGAGACCGAAGGGTGCGGGGAAGGGGTTCTCTGGTGTAGTCTCCATGATGAAGAAACCTAAAGTTCGTTTTCCGGTCTGGAAAATTAACCCGGCGCGTTCCCTTCGTGCTCGAAGCCCTTGCCCATGCAAGCTTCCCTTGAGGACAACGGCTTTTGGGCGGAGGCCCAAAGAGCTTGAAAACCTTCCCGCTCTTTAAAGAACCGAATTGTCGCGAATCCCGGGGGAAGCAACTCGGTCCTCCGGGGTTTTTTATGTAATAAGAAAAGGTTTGGCGTTCAGGCCGCGAAAAAATACCTTGCAGCATTTGTCAAAAAATCGTATAATTGATGTACACATCTTGTAAAGATGGGTCGTGGCGTGAGGATCGAGATCCGGGGCGTCGAAGATCTCAGCTTTCGTGAACGCCAGGTGATCGTGCTTAAAGAGAGCGGGCTCGGCACCGCCGAGATCGCCGCCCGGCTCGGCCTGGCCGAGGCCACGGTGAACACCCTCCTCCATCGGGCCCGACGCAAAGGCTACGAAGTCGTGATCGTGCTTCCCGGCGCGGTCCTGGGTCTCCCTGGGGAGCCAAGGGAGGATGGCGTGGATGGCGACGATAATCCATCTGGATAGGCAAACCCGACTGTCCACACCGGTTCCTTCTTCCTCCGCAGGCTTGCGGCGCCGGCGGTGGCGATTCCGACCGCGGGGCCTGGTGAATCTGCTTCTTTTAATCTTCCTTCTCTTTAACCTTTACGTTTTAACCGACGGCCTCGTCCGCCTCGTCCGGCAGCGTCGCACCGAAGCGGTCCTGCGCGCCCGCTTAGCCCAGCAGAAGGCCGTCAACCGGGATCTCGCCAAACGCCGGGCCTGGATGCAGACCGACGAATACCTCCGCGCGGAGGCGGCCAGATTGGGCCTCGTCTCCCCCGACCAGGAACAGAAGGTAGAGGTGAAAGAAGAGATCCTCACCGTCGAGAGTCCGTTTAAACGTCAAAGGACCCGTCCTTGCCCCCCGTATTGAATGAGACCCGCGCGGAGCAATTCACCCGACCATCCGATCGTCGGAGAACGGATTTTTTCTTAGCTTGACACCCCTTTTTTTGTCCTGTATAATAAACTTATCGCCGGAGGGGCGGGTTTTTTTGTCCAAATGAAAACGGAACACA
>JAAYXC010000192.1 GCA_012516115.1 Bacillota bacterium
AGAAAACAACCCGGGATGTTTGCGCGGCATCGGCCGGTTCTTTTGTCGTGGCTGGCATACATTAGTCAACGCGGCCAAGAAGAACCTGGACGACCCGGATGTCTTTCGCCGGATGGGCGCCGCGGCCATCTGGACATTTATCTTTTTCATCGTGGCCTGGTTGATCTCGTTCTTCCTCTTTAAAATTTATTTCCTGGAAAAGACCTGGCTGGTGGACAAGTTTTTCGGGGTGAAGGTACCGAAAAGTCTCCTGCCACCCGAATCCGGCAAAGATCCCGCCAATCTTTACTGGCTGCGCGTTCTCTATATCGGCGGAAAGATATTTCTCCATTATCTGGTCGTCATGGTCATTTTCGTCTTCTTCCTGAACCTTTTCCGGGTAGGCAAACTCAACCTCGGTTACGTCTTTTTATTCGCCTACGCGGCCCTGATGGGGGTGGTAACCGGGACCAAGTCCTTCCCCTATTACAGCAGTACCCGGCTCACCGCCCTGATCACCTTTGCCCGTTTCAGCCTCTGGCAGATCCTGGCCTTCCTTTTGGCCACCGTGTCCACCACCGGTCTGGCTGCCTATGGGACCCCCGGATGGATGGAAGGCACCTGGCAGAAGATCCGCCCCTTTTTCTCCCGGCCCCGCATGACCGGTGAGGATGTAGAGGTCTTGATCTATGCCTTTTTGATCCTATTGGCCTCGTGCATTGCCGAAGCACGTTTGGTCGTCTTTTATAGCCTCTTCTATTGAGCGTTCCGGAATGAATATGGAAAAGGCCCGGCCGAAACCGGGCCTTTTCCGTTTTAGGAGGTCGGTGAGAAAGAAATGGCCGCCGAACACTACTTCACCGTCCATCCCACCAGCCGGTCGGCACCAAAGGAGATAGTGGTCTATCTCGGTGGCCGACCCATGGAACTCGTGACCGAAGCCGGCGTCTTCGCCCGGCGGGGACTCGACCGGGGAACTCGTCTGTTGATCGAGACTCTGCGCGTACCGCCGGGGGCGAAGCGCTTGGTGGATCTAGGTTGCGGTTACGGACCCATCGGTCTGGCCCTGGCCGTGATGGCGCCCGAGGCCACGGTTTATCTCGTGGACGTAAACGAGCGCGCCTGCCATCTGGCCCGCCTCAACGCCGAACGGAACGGGTTGAAGAACATCGTCGTGCACCGGGGGGAAGGTCTCTCGCCCCTTGAGGGGTCTTTCGACCTCATCGCCACCAACCCGCCCATCAGGGCCGGAAAAGTCGTGGTTTACGGGTTAATGGCCGAAGCGGCCGCCCGGCTGCGGCCCGGGGGCGAGTTTTGGGTGGTGGTCAGGACCTCGCAGGGTGCCTTGAGTTTGGCCCGGGAACTGCGGGTGCTTTTTCCCATCGTGGAAGAGATGGCAAAAGGTGGCGGCTTCCGGGTTTACCGGGGCCGGAAGGAAACGCATAGGTCGGCCGGGAGGATTTGGGCGGCGATGATGGTGACATCGTCTCTGGCCTCGGTCCCCATGTTGGCCTGGACCAGCTGGAGGAGGAAATCCGCCATGGGTTGTGGTCCGCTTACTTCCACGCGGGCCAGAGCCCGTTCCACCCAGTCCTCCGTTTCCGCCGGCCCCAACTCGCCGGCGAAGACGCCGTCGGTGGTCAAGATCAGGTAATCACCAAGGGAGAGGGTGTAGCGCTGCCGTTCGATGGGGAGTTCTTGCAGGATGCCGGCCGGCGGCGTAGCGGCCTTGATGCTCACTACTTCCCGGTGGCGTTTAATATAGCTCGGGGCGGCCCCGATCTTGATCATCTCCAATTCGCCGCGGAAGAGATCGAGTAAAGCCAGATCCACCGTGGCAAAACGCTCTTCCGGCGTACGCAACATCAGGACGGAATTGATCAGGTTCAGGGTGAACTCTTCTTTAAACCCCGAGGAGATAAGCTGGGCCAGAAGATCCACCGTGGCCCGGCTCTCCCGCGCCGCCCGTGGTCCCGTTCCCATGCCGTCGCTTAGGATGATGGCGAAACGACCGTCCTTCGTCTTCAACATGGTATAGCTATCGCCGGAATGGCCGGGATCTTTGGCCATGGTGGCCACGGCATGTTTTACCCGGTATTTGCCGGCCGGGACAAGGGTAAAACAGCAGTCGTGGCTTCCCGCCCGTGGGCATTGTTTCTCCCACACGGTAAAGGTGTATCCTAAAAGCCGACTGAGCATGGGGGTAATGAGATACTGGCATTCGAAGTAGTTGAGGCAACCGTGTTTTTTGACCCTTACTTCCAACATGTGGCGGCCGTAATCGAAGACGTTGACCGATTCCACCGCCAGGCCAAAGCGGTTGAAGGAAGACTTAAGACGCTCTTCCACCTCCAGGCGGAATTCCACGTCCCGGTGCATCTCCTTGGCCAGGCCGGTCATGATCTCGGCGATCCCCTCCAGCTGATCGGCGACGAAGCCCCTCCCCTCGATTATGCGTCGGCGGGCTTCGGCCTCGGCGCGGAGA
>JAAYXC010000193.1 GCA_012516115.1 Bacillota bacterium
CCCGACGTGCGTGAAGGCGGGCTATTTCTTTAATAAGCGGGTTTGCCGGACTGGTCAGTCGATGCATTACCTCTCGCCGTGAAAGGAAAACCGGGCGAACTTACCCGGTTCTCTTTTATTCTCTTCGGATCTTCCGGGTACCTTACCCGAGCCGACAATAGCCACGGATCAACCCTTGCGATGTCTCGGTTTCTCCTTTACGATCTGTAATGCCTCCATGACGGCGATCAAAGCGTCGGCGCGGACCTGGCGGTCATCCCGGGCCACCCGGGTCAAGATCTCCCCTTCGGGGCTCGCGGCATACATCCCCCGGAGTCGCGTCAAGGCCAGGGCGATGACGTCCAACCGGCACTGCTCGCACTGACAGATCTCCGGATGGCGGCGTCGATAATCATCGTAGACGGTTATAACCACATCTTCCATATAATTTTTTAACATCAAAAGACCCCTACCTTCGATTTCCACGGTTAAAACTCGGGATTAACTGTTCGACTGACAGGACAGGGAAGAACAAGCACCTGCCCCACTTCTAATTTCGCGGGGTCGCTTATTCCGTTTATCTCCGCCAAAAGCTCCACGGAGACGCCATACCGCTTGGCGATCCGCCAGAGGGTCTCCCTCGGCTTCACCACATATTTGTGGTCGTCGGGGATAGGGATACGCAGGACCTGGTCCGGGTGTAGAACACTGGAGGATTTAAGGTTATTGTATTCGGCGATTTTCTTTACTTCCACCCCGAACTTCTTGCCGATGGAATAAAGCGTATCCCCTTTCTTTACGGTATAAAGGACTTCTTTTAACTCTTCCGGGCGCATCGGAACCGTTGGCACCGAAGGTGAAGGCGCAGGAGAAGGAGAAGGCCGGGGCGGTTCCGTCGGAGCAGCCTCCGCTGGCGGCGCCGGTTCCGTGGGAAGAGGTAGTAGAACCAACGGGAAGATCATCTCCCCTTCCGCAGGGGAAGGCGAGACCGGGACCTCGGGAGCTACCTCCACCTTCGTCGCCGTTTCTTCCGGAGATACCTCTCCTCCCGGCGAAGGAGTGGGTTCCGGAGTGGGCGCGGGTGTAACCGCCGGAACGATTTCCCCAAAAGACCCGGGCGATGGAGAAGGTGAAGGGGCTATCTCCTCCGGAATCATTTCCGGCGCGGCGGTCTCCTCCCCGGGAATGAGGGAAGATTCCTCGGGAGAAGGAACGACCTCTCCGGTGATGCCCGTCTCTTGAACGGTCGTCTTTTCCTTGGTCGCCGCGGTCGCCTGGTCTTTTTTCTGCTGTCCCCCCTCCAGGCCCGATGAAGAAGAACCCGCTTTCTTATCCAGTTCCTCCTCGGTCAAAGGCTGGATGCGCGGGGTGAGGAAGAGGCAGATAACCGTGCTCCGGTACTCGGTCTTCTTATTCTTGAAAAGGGCCGAGAGGATGGGGAGCCGATCCAGGATGGGAATGCCGGTTTGCTCGGTCTTATCGTCCCGCTGGACGAGTCCGGTGAGGACGAAGGTCTGGCCGTCTCGGAGCCTGGCCAGGGACTCGGTGGACCGTGTTCTGATAACGGGATACGTGCCCGCCTCCCCGAGATCCTTGTATTCCAGGATAGAGCTCACCTCGGCCGTCACATAAACAGTTACCACTTTATCCTTATTCACCCTGGGTTTAATCACCAGTTTTGTTCCGATATCCGTATACTCCACCGACCATACTTCTTTTCCCTCCGAGACCTGGCGGCGGGCCACCGGATATTTATCGCCGATGAAGATGGTGGCCTGCTGGGAGTCGAGACAGGTGGCGTTGGGTTGGGCCAGCGTCACCGCTTTGTTCTGCTGGTGAAGCACGTTCAGCTTGACGGCGAGTTCGGGCGCGGAGAGGATCGAGAAACCCGGACTGAGGACAAAAGAAAAACTGGAACTCCAGGTTAACCCGAGCTCCTCCATGCTGCTCTCCACGATTTCCTCCATCCGGGCCTCGATGTTCACCTGGGGCATGGGGTGGTCCATCTGGGCGATGATCTCGGCCGCGTTCTCGATCTGCAAGGGCGAGGCGGTGATGGCGATCTGGTTCGTCCGGGGGTTCAAGGACATCTTGGCCGGATCCACCACGATCTTCAAGGCCTCGGCGATCTCGTTCACGGCCGAATACCGCAGGGTGAAGACCCTGGTTTGGAGCATATTGACGTCGAAGTTCTGTTTGAGGGTCTCGGGTTTGCCGATCACGACCACGGTCTTTTCCGGATTAAGCCAGCGCAAGTCGTACTCGTAGGTTCGGGCCACCCGCTCCAGGGCGTCACGGACCGACATCGGTTCCCTTATGTAGAGAGAATAGGTTCCGGTTACATCTTTGGTCAAGAGCACCGTGATCTTTCCGGCCATCCCTATGCTCCGCAGGATGTCGCGCAGGTCCGCCTCGACGAAGTCAAACCGCTCGATAAGGCCATCCTCCGCCGCCAAATGCCGGCCTGTGAAGGCCAGAACGAGCAGCAGTAATAGAAAGACCGAAACGATCCGGTACTTCATGGTTTGTTCCTCCTTAAGGAGAGGACTTCTTCTTTATCACCCGCGGCGATAACCACACTTGCCTCACCGATCGACTGGAGAACGTACTCGGTCTTACCAAGGCGCTCACCGGGCATGACGTAATAGGTCCGCGGGCCATCGACGATCACGGCCAGGCTTAAGGATTCATACCTTACGATCCCCGTCAGGAGGAGTTTTCCTTCGCCGGAGCCGGTAGAGTTCCCGCCTCCTCCCCCCTGGACCTCGTTTCTTTGCCGGAGACTTTCCAACCGTTGCCGCAGATCGC
>JAAYXC010000194.1 GCA_012516115.1 Bacillota bacterium
GGTTCGTTCGGAGGATGAAAGTTCGCCAGCGCGCCCCCCGATTCCTGCCGCGAGGAGCCAGGGGCCTCCCAACCATCCCCGCGCCTTTATTCGCCGTAATCGCGCAAGGTCATGCTTACCAACTCATGTGCTTCTTCGGCTTCGGCCTCGGAGACCAGCACTTCAAAATTGCCCGCACCGGTGGCGCTCAATCCCACCGGTCGAATGGAAGCCAGGATCCCCTCCCGGGCCAGGGCCTTCTTGATGGCCTCGGCCGCCTCCCGATTGGGTGCGATGTAGACCACCGTCCACATTCTTCTCTCCTCCACGAAAAAGCCTTCTCCTTTGCGTACAAAAAGGGCGCGTTTTAGCCACCTTCTGGGGAAGAATTTGTATTCATGGGCGAATAAGAATAAAAAGGCACAGCCGGGAAAAATGCCCGGCTGTGAAGGACAAACCTAACCTTCCCGGCCGCTTAAAACCCGGCCGAATTTAGTATAGACCTCGGCCCGCCCACGGATTTTGATGGCCGATGTGTGGTGGGGGAACTGGGCCAGCATGACCTCGCCCCGGTCGAGCTTTTCCGAGTGATGGAACTTCGTCTCTTTCCCCCGGGTGAGACCGATGATGGTCACCCCGTCCTCGAGCGCTTTGACCAGAATGTAATCTCCGCTGACTTCCGTCGGATAGAACTCTTCTTGTGCTTCCGGCGCCAAAGCGCCCACCTCCGCCTTTGATGATATGCGGCCCCTCAAGAAAAGTCAAGCCTCGAGCTTTTTCGGCCCTCTTTAAGGACTCACCCGGCCAGAGGAGCCAGTCTCTCCCGGATGGTCCGGACGATCTCTTCATCTTCCAGGGGCAAACCGGCCACCCCGGTGGCCACCGCCGCGCGGGCCACGGCGATGGCCACGGCCTCCACCACCCGACGGTCGAAGGGGTTCGGGATGATATAATCGGCCCGCAGCTCTTCCGGCCGGAGCAAGCCGGCGATGGCCGTGGCGGCCGCCAGTTTCATCTCTTCGTTGATTTCCCTGGCCCTCACATCCAGAGCGCCGCGGAAGATCCCCGGGAAACCCAGGACGTTATTGATCTGGTTGGGATAATCCGACCTCCCGGTGGCCACCACCACCGCCCCGGCCGCCCGGGCCTCCTCGGGAAAGATCTCGGGCACCGGGTTGGCCAGGGCAAAGACAATGGGGTTTATGGCCATGGAGGCGATCATCTCCGGCGCGACCACCCCGGCTACCGAAAGACCGATGAAAACATCGGCCCCCCGGAGGGCCTCGGCCAGGCTTCCCCTCTTCGCACCGGGATTGATCCGTCGGGCGATCTCTTCTTTATAGGGATTAACGTCCTCCCGTCCGGGAAAGACGATCCCTTTGCGATCGCAGAGAACGATCTCTCGGCATCCGGCGGCCAAAAGCAGCCTGGCCATGGCGATCCCGGCGGCACCGGCGCCGTTGATCACCACCCGCACGGCGGCGAGATCCTTGCCGACGAACTTCAGGGCATTAAGCAGACCAGCGAAACAGACCACCGCCGTCCCGTGCTGGTCGTCGTGGAAGACCGGGATGTCCAGGCGTTCCTTCAGGGCTTCTTCGATGGCAAAACACCGGGGACCGGCGATGTCTTCGAGATTGATCCCCCCGAAGGTGGGCGCGATGCGGACGACGGTCTCCACCACCGCCTCCACTTCCTTGGTGGCCAGGACGAGGGGGACGGCGTCCACATTGGCGAAGTTCTTGAAGAGGATCGCCTTCCCCTCCATGACCGGTAAAGCGGCCAGGGGGCCGATCTCCCCCAGACCCAGGACGGCCGTCCCGTCGCTTATCACGGCCACCAGGTTCCCTTTGGCCGTATAGTCGTAAACCGTGGCCGGCGAACGGGCGATGGCCAAACACGGTTCGGCCACCCCTGGTGAATAGGCCAGGCTTAAATCGCGAGTATCCGCCACCCGTACCTTGCTTATCGTGGCAAACTTCCCCTGGTGGCGCCGATGGAGGGCCAATGCTTCGCTTTTTAAATCCAAAAGAGTTCCTCCCTAACCACAAGATTTTTCCGAATCAGCGGGCAAGGGCAAAACCACGAAGAAACAGCTCCCTTTTCCCGGCACGCTCTCGACAAAGAGCTCGCCGCCCAGACTTTCCACGACCAGGTAACAATAAGAAAGCCCGATCCCCCAATTGGTTCCCGCGGGTTTGGTGGAGCAGAAAGGCTCAAAGATCTTGGGAATCTGTTCCCTGGTCAAACCCACCCCTTGGTCGTGGACGGCCACCACCGCCAGGTCGTTCTCGATTTTGATCTCCAGACGGATGACTCCTCCCTCCGGCATGGCCTCGGCCGCGTTCACCAGTAGGTTAAAGAAGACTTCCTCCAGATGGGCCCGGACCCCGCAGATCTTGGGGATCGGTTTTATGTATTCCCGCTTTACCTCGATGGAGGCCAGACGAAAGGCGGCCCGTTCCAGGGCGCGTTCGAGCGGTTCGTCGAGGAAGAATTCTTCGCTCAAGCTTTCACGCCGGACGCGGGCGAGAAGATTGAGCTTGTTCATCCTTTCCGCCAATTCGTCGCAATAAGCGACGATGCGACGACAATGGTCGCGCGCCGCGGCCTCCTCTTCCCCACAGGCCTGTTCGGCCAGGGCCCGGATGAGCTGAAGGACGTTCTTCACCGTATGGCTGACCATCTGAGTACTCAAGGCAGCCGCGTCGATGCTCCTCGCGAGAAGAGAACGGCTGAACTTGGCATAACGGCGCAGAAGACCGTAACGGATTCCGTAGGCCAAAACCAGGATGACCGAAAACAAAATGGCCAACCAATTGTAACGCCACCAGAAGTTCCGTCCCATGGCCGGCAGAAGGATGCTCGTGGTATAATGGGCGGCCGTGGCCGGAACCGTGGCCAGGCTGAGCAGGAGATGCTGACGTCTGGTAGTCCGCAGGGTGGTCTGGCGATAAGAGAAGAAGAGGTTGAGATAAGCCCAGAGAAAATAGATCCCCATCCAGGGTACATGTAACCACAATTGATAGGTAATATCACCCGGGGCAAAACAGGGATCGGTAATGACCAAAGTGATCAGACTGGGAAGGGCCAGAAGAAAAAAGGGCTTCCTTTTGCGTGTCCATGGTCGCCGATAGGGAAAAACAAGCGAAAAACCGAGTAAACAAAAGGGAAGAAAAGCCCGGCCAATGCTGATAGCCCGCAGTCCCAGGGGGTCGTCGGGGGAGATCAGATCGGTCAAGACCACCCCGAAGATGTTCACCGCCGCGGCGCAGACCAGCATGGTGAACCAGTAAGCGGCGGTGGGTCGCAGCGTAGCAGAGATCAGGACGGCGGCCACGGCCCCCATGGTCAACAAGGTCAAGACCCAGAAGACGTCCAGCAGGATTTGCGGACGCATCTCCATCGGCAGGGTTACTCCTCTTTATGGCCCCGGGCAAGGCCGGACGGGCCCGCTTTAGGAAGAACGGCGATTCCGATTGATCGCCGCCTTCGCCTCGGCTTCGACCAGAGCCGCCTTCCGCGAAAGGTTGATCCGGCCTTGCTTATCGATCTCAATGACCTTGACCAGGACTTCGTCCCCCACGTTAACCACGTCCTCCACCCGGGAGACGCGCTCCTTAGCCAGTTGGGAGATGTGGATCAATCCTTCTTTGCCCGGGAGAAGCTCCACGAAGGCGCCGAAGCCCATGATCCTCGTTACTTTGCCGAGGTAGGTCTCGCCGACCTGGACGTCCTTGGTCAAGCGACGGATGATCTCCACCGCGCGCTCACCGGCCTCCCGGTCGACCGAGGCGATGAAGACGCGGCCGTCATCCTCGATGTCGATGGTCGTCCCGGTCTCCTCGATGATCTTGCGGATCATTTTCCCGCCCGGACCGATGACATCGCGAATGCGCTCGGGATCGATCTCGATGGTGATCATCCGCGGGGCATACGGAGAGATCTCGGGACGTGGCGCGGAGATCACTTCGTCCATTTTATCCAAGATCTGTAAACGACCCTTGCGTGCCTGGGCCAGGGCGGCGGCCAGGATCTCGCGGTCAAGACCCTTGATCTTGATGTCCATCTGAATGGCGGTGACGCCGTCCCGCGTCCCGGCCACTTTGAGATCCATGTCCCCCAGGTGATCCTCGATCCCCTGGATATCCGTGAGGATGGCGTACTCGTCCCCGTATTTCACCAACCCCATGGCCACGCCCGCCACGGGTTTTTTAATGGGAACCCCGGCGTCCATTAAGGCCAGGGAGCTACCGCAGACACTGGCCTGGGAAGTGGAACCGTTGGACTCGAGGACCTCCGAGACCAGCCGAATGGTATAAGGGAAGGTGTTCTCGTCGGGAATCACCGGCAGCAGGGCCCGTTCGGCCAAGGCACCGTGACCGATCTCCCGTCGGCCCGGGCCGCGCATCGGCCGTACCTCGCCCACGCTATAGCCGGGGAAGTTATAATGGTGGATATACCGTTTCGTATCTTCTTCGGTCAATCCTTCCAGGATTTGGTTCTCGCTCACCGTGCCCAGGGTGGCGACGGTCAAGACCTGCGTCTGACCGCGGGTAAAAAGGCCGGATCCGTGGGCCCGCGGCAGAAGCCCCACCTTACAGCTGATCGGTCGGAGCTCGTCCGCCCGGCGGCCGTCGGGACGGAAACCTTCCTTGACGATCATCCGGCGGACCTCGTCCTTGACGACGAGATCGAGAAGGTAATCCACGTCCTTTTCCCGTTCGGGAAAAGCCTCGCCCAGGACTTCGGCAAAGTAAAGACGGGCCTCGGCCTTGACCGCCTCGATGGCTTCTTCCCTTTTTTGTTTCTCCGCCGTCTTGATGGCCTCGATCATGCGTTCCGTAACGTAGGAGCGGACTTCCCTCTCCAGCTCTGAGTCGATGACCCGGGGCGGGATTTCCATCTTCGGTTCACCCACCTCGGCCCGGATCCCCTCGATGCACTTGACCAGCCGTTTGATCTCTTCGTGCCCGAAGAGGATCCCTTCCAGGATGGTTTCCTCCGGCACTTCGTTGGCCCCGGCCTCGACCATCATGATAGCTTCGGCCGTGCCGGCCACGATGACGTTCATTTTGCTCTTTTCGCTCTGGGCTAGGGTGGGATTGATGACGAACTCCCCGTCCACCAGACCCACGTGGAGCCCGGCGATGGGGCCGGCAAAGGGGATCTTGGAGATATGCAGCGCGCAGGAGGCGCCGATCATGGCCGTGGTGTCCGGCGGATTATCCTTGTCCACCGAAAGGACGGTGGCCACCACCTGGACGTCATGACGGAAGTTTTCCGGAAAAAGGGGCCGTAGCGGACGATCGATGGAGCGCGCGGCCAGGATGGCCGTCTCCGAAGGCCTCCCTTCCCGTTTAATGAAACGGGAA
This sequence comes from Bacillota bacterium, assembly GCA_012516115.1. Lineage (GTDB taxonomy): Bacteria > Bacillota > UBA4882 > JAAYXC01 > JAAYXC01 > JAAYXC01. The sequence continues at coordinate 5,355 of JAAYXC010000194.1, forward strand.
CCGGGGATCTTGCCCACGGCATAGAGCCGCTCCTCATAGTCGACCAAAAGCGGGAAGAAATCGATCCCTTCCCGGGGTTGATCCGAGACCACGGCGGTCACCAGGACCACGGTATCCCCGTACCTGACCAGAACCGCGCCATCGGCCTGGCGGGCCAACTCGCCCTGTTCGATGATCAAGGGGCGACCGCCGCGCGTTGTCTCCCATTTCGGCAAGAGTAGAACACCTCCTTACGAAAGCGGTTGGGGCCTTCGCGGCCGCAACCGCAATTTTTCGGGTTAAGGTAGGAAAAGCGGGGTACCCCGCTTTTCCTACTTACGCAGACCGAGACGTTCCACGATGGCGCGGTAACGTTCGATGTCCTTGCGCTGAAGGTAATTCAAGAGTCCGCGCCGTTGACCGACCATCTTGAGAAGACCCCGCCGGGAATGATGATCTTTCCGGTGAATCTTTAGATGCTCGGTAAGGTAGTTGATCCGTTCGGTAAGGAGCGCAATCTGAACCTCGGGAGATCCGGTATCGGTATCGTGCAGCCGATACTTCCGGATGATCTCCGCTTTGGCTTCGGGCGCCAGGGCCATCCTTTCACCTCCTCGTGCCTGAGCAACCCCACCGGCCGCAGCGGTGCGTCGGAGGCTACGCAGGGCCGCGCCGGGGTTGATAAAAGGCCGTCGTCGAACACAAATATTCTATCACACCGACATAAGGCTGTAAACATGGCTTCCCGGTCGGGACTTGACTTCCCCCGGGAGAAAAAATTAAAATGGAAAGTGGAAGTTTGTGTGGAATATATTTACATAAATGTAGCATATCCTTTATCCGGTGGCTGCGGCCCGAATCTCGCGCGCCTGATGTTTATATGATGCCATAAAGAAAGGAGAGAGATAGGATGGCATCCATCACGGCCAAGAGGTTCTTCGGGAAGGTCGTTCTCCGCCATGCCCTAAATTACGCGGCCAAAGATCCGGAAAAAAACCTTCTCCGGGTGATCGAATGGGGTGAACGCCTGGCCGTGGAAGAGGAACACCGCCAGGCGGCCCGGACCATCCTGGCCACCCTGGGCGCCCCCCACAACAACTGGACCCGTCTCGTCAAGACGCAACTTCGTCGTCTATCCCCGCGGGTGCGGGAAAAAACGGTCGTCAACTTCTTCCTCAACGCCGCCCTCCTCGGCATCGCCAGGGCACGGTCCCTGGAAAAGGTCTACGGCGTTCATCTTCCCTGGGTCATGCTCCTCGATCCCACCGGACGATGCAACCTCCGCTGCAAAGGTTGTTGGGCCGGAGAATACGACCGTTCTCAAGAGATGGACTTCGCCACCCTCGACCGCATTATAAAAGAAGGAGAAGATCTGGGCATCTATTTTATCGTCGTCTCGGGCGGCGAACCCACCTTGAGAATGAAAGCCCTCCTGACCCTGGCCCGCCGGCATAACGATGCCCTCTTTCACATCTTCACAAACGGCACCTTAATCGACGAAAAGACGGCGGCCGCCGTGGCCGAGCTCGGGAACATCACTTTTGCCATCAGCCTGGAAGGTCTTGCCGAGGCCACCGATGCCCGGCGTGGACCGGGTGTTTTCGCCCGGGTGATGGAAGCTATGGACCATCTCCGCGCGGCCGGGGTTCTCTTCGGTTTCTCCGCCACCTATACCAGGGAAAACGCCGAGGAGATCGGGAGCAACCGGTTTATCGACCTCATGATCGAAAAGGGATGTGCCTACGGCTGGCTCTTTACCTACGTTCCGGTCGGTGGGAGCACCGATCTGGCCTATATGGCCACGCCGGAACAACGGGCCAGGATGTACCGGACCGTTCGACGCTGGCGGGAGGAAAAACCCATTTTCGTCGCGGACTTCTGGAACGATGGCGAGGCGGTGGATGGGTGCATCGCCGGTGGACGTTGTTACTTCCATATCAACGCCATGGGCGACGTGGAACCCTGCGCCTTCATCCATTACGCCAACGTGAACATCAAAGAGACGACGTTGCTTGAAGCCTTAAAGTGTCCGCTTTTTAAAGCCTACCAGGCCCGGCAACCCTTCGGCCACAACCATCTGCGGCCCTGTCCGCTCATCGACCACCCTTGGATGCTGGAGGAGATCGTCCGCGAAAGCGGTGCCTATTCCACGCAGAAAAACAACATATCCGCACCCCAGCTCTGTCAACCCCTCTACGGTTATGCCGAATCGTGGCAGAAGATCGCCGATACCCTCTGGAGGGAAGCGCGGGAGGCGGAAAGGGATAAGGTGGCGCGGCCGCACTCGGCTTGAGGGCTTTTTTCGAAAAAAACGCCCCCGTACGGGGGCGTAAAATTTCCTGCCGGCTTACCCTAAAAGATAGCCGCGAGGAGTCCCACGATGATCCCCAACAAGCCCATGGTCTTGGCTTTTTTGGCTTCCGCTTCGGCCTTGGTCACATCCTGGGACGACTGAGCCCTGAACTCCGTAATGGTCTTCTGGGCCTCTGTCAGATCGGCCTGAAGCTTGGCCAGGGCCTCGTCGTGCGCTTTATCTTTTTCTTCCAGGGCTTGGACTTTTTCTTCGAGCGTGGTGACCCTTACATCCAGGGCGTCCAGTTCCTCGAAAAATTGCTCTTCCAAATCCTGAATCGCCGCGTAAATATCTTCGGAAAGGCTATCCAGGTCTTCCTGGGTCGCGAATTCCTGCGCCGCCAGCTCTTCCTGGATTAAGGCCACGACGTCTTCCTTGCTGAGATACGTTTTATCCGAAACGGTCCCCGTGCCGGCTTTTTCCGTCGCCGCCTGGGCCTTTTCCGCCGCAGCCTGGGCCGCCTGGGCCGCCGCTTCCGCCTCTTTGGCGGCCTCGAGGGCTTTCTCCGCTCCGACCGATCCTGGCTGGACGTTGGCCAGTTTTTCCTCGAAGTACTTCATCAACCGGGCCAGGAACTCCACGACTTCGTTTCGGGTTGCCGGGCGCTCACCCCTGAAGGTTCCGTCGGGATATCCTTTGATCAGCCCGGCGTCGTAAACCAGACGGAACGACTCGTAGACCCAGCTGTCCACCGTCGGCGCATCGTCGAACTGGGCAAAGGCAGCCTGACTCAAGAAAAGGCAGAAGGCAACGACTAAACCCACTCCCACTATAAAGCGACGCATCTTAGAAGCACGCACCCCCTTTAAAAATTTGCTCGAACACCGTAGAGGTGCCTACCGGCCGCTCTCACCCCCTCGTCCTTCCCGGCCACGGGTTAATTAGGGACAGCCGAAATGTCGCCTCTTTCTCCCCAAGTCTAACACAACATGGAAGAGCTTGTCAAGGAAAACCCTTTACCTTTAATTCTATTTATAAA
>JAAYXC010000195.1 GCA_012516115.1 Bacillota bacterium
GCCTTGGCGGCCGGCCGACCGGTGGCCATCCGGGTAATCTACGACCAGAGCCGCGCGCAGACCGCCCAGATGCTCTATTCCCTCATCGCCGGGGTCCTCGACGGCCTGGAACGGGAGATGACGCGGCGGCCGCGGCTTTTTACCCTCTCTCTTACGTCTTACCAGACCGAACGGCGGCGCCAGATCGACTTCCTCCTGCCGGGAATTTTGGCCATGGCCTTGATGCAGCTCGGCATCTTCGGGGCCTTTGAACTCTTGAGCCTCCGCGAGCAAAAGGTATTGAAAAGCCTGGGCGCCACCCCGCTCCCGCGGGCCATGGTCCTCGGCGCCGAGGTCCTCGTCCGGCTTCTCCTTTCCCTGGTGCAGTTCGGCATCTTGATCGCGATCGGCGTCTTTCTTTTTGAAATCAAAGTGACCGGCAACTGGCTTCTCATTCTGGGGCTCGTGCTCCTGGGCGCGGCGACTTTTATCACCCTCGGCTACATGCTCATCACCTTTGCCCGCACGATGGAGAGCGGCCAAGGCCTGGCCCAGCTCGTGCAGTTCCCGATGATGTTCCTCTCGGGGATCTTCTTCCCCGTCGAGATCATGCCCAAATTCATGCTCCCGGTGGTGAAGGCCATACCCCTTACCTACCTCGGGGACGCCCTCCGCCAGGTCATGGTGGAGATGCCCGGCCAGTACCCCCTTGTTTTGGAAGTGGGCGTCCTGGCCGGCTGGGGCCTCGTCTGTGGCCTTCTCGCCCTGGCCTTTTGGCGGTGGGAATAGGGAACGCCACCCCGGGGAACGGCAAAGGACGATGAACGTGACAAGTCGCCGTCGATTCTTCTTCGCCCTCCTCGTTTTTTCTTTCTGGGCTCCTGTTTACACTTACACCCAAATCCTGCCGGTCTACACCCGTCGACTGGGTGGTTCCCTGGCCATGGTGGGGATGGTGGGGAGTGCCTACGGCCTGACCCAGCTTCTCCTGCGGATCCCCCTCGGGATCTGGTCGGACCGCCTGGGCCGAAGGGCTCCGTTTATCGTCGGCGGTTTTCTCGCCAGCGTCTTTTCAAACCTTCTCTTCCTTTTCGCCACCACCCCGCAGGCCCTCTTCTGGGCCCGGGCGATGGCCGGCGTCTCTTCGGCGGTCTGGGTCATACTCACCGTCTTGGCCACCGAATCTTTTCCCCCGGGGGAGACCACCGGGATCATGGGCCTCCTCGTGGCCGTTTCCAACATCGGCCAACTCGTGGCCTCCATCGGTGGGGCGGCCCTGGCCGGAGTCTACGGCTGGCAGGCCCCTTTCTCGGCGGCGCTGATCACCGGTCTCTGTGGCCTTTTCCTCTCCCTGGGGTGTAAAGACGAAACCACGATCAGAAAGACGACTTTCTTTTTCCGGGATCTCATGGCCGTGGCCGGAAGGCCTTCGGTGCTGGTCTCTTCCCTGCTGGGGCTGATCGTCCAGTACATCTACTGGGCCATGACCGGCTTTGGTCCGGTCCTGGCCACGGAACTCGGTTCCGGCCGACATCAACTCGTCTGGATCTCTTTGGCCCAGATGGGTCCGGCCGTGGCCGTGGCCTTCCTCGTGGGCCTCCTGGCGGTCCGGGTCGGACCCCGCCGGTTGCTTTTGCTCTCTTTCCTCCTCTTTGGCCTGGGCGCCGGCCTGGCGCCGACGGCCGGCAACCTCCTTTCTCTCTGCCTCTTTATCGGGCTCACCGCTCTGGCCCGGGGGATTTCCTATCCGCTTCTCCTGAGTCTGGCCATCCGGGAAGTCCCGGCAACCCAGACGGCCACGGCCATGGGCTTTTTCCAGGCCGTCTACGCGGCCGGCATGTTCCTCGGCCCGGCGGTCTCGGGAGGCCTCACCAGGGGGGCCGGGCTGGAAGCCGCCTTCTTCGTCGCCGCCGGACTGGCCACCGTGGGAGGAGCCATCTCCCTTGCCTTCCCCCGACCCGAGGGGGCCTGAATGCCAACCGTGTTCCGGACGTTGGGAACCGTTGAAAGGCATGACCTTTGGGGGATAAAGCGAGGGAAAAGAAAGAGGGGGGAAGGTTACCGCATGCCCGGAGCGGCGGCGCGATCGTCCGGGCGGGGCAGAGGCCTCGAAGCACGGGGATAAAAAACGGCGCCTTTCAAGGCGCCTCGATCACCGTCTCCATGGCTTTTTTCTCCGGTACACCACGCTGGATCCTGACTTCCTTGACGTAATCGGGCTGGAGTACTTCTCGCAAATACTCGATGGCTTTGCCCGTCAAACCTCCGCCGCAGGTAAAGACGTCGATGGCCGCGTAGCCCTGTTCGGGATAGGTGTGGATGGAGATGTGACTCTCGGCCAAAAGAAGCATCCCGGTGAAACCTTGGGGCTCGAATTTGTACTCCTTTTCCGCCAGAATGGTCATGTTGGCCATACGAGCCGCTTGGCGGAGGGCATCCATTAAGAGCCTCGCATCGTCGAGCATTTCCGGCCGGCATCCCCAGAAGTCTGCCAGCACGTGAGCACCTACAGTATCAAAAGTTCTCATGCCCCTCACCCTCCCGATAAGGTAGAGGTTTTGACCCATAAGCGCCCTGATTTCCCTTTACCCGATGATGCTAGGCAGCGTCGGGATATATGTTAGATCAGGACTTTTCAATTTTTCGGCAGGGAGAAAATCTCACCCCTAGGCCAGCTTATAAACAGGATTATCATAGCAGAACCCCCCCTCGATGTCAACGATCCGCGGGGGGCTTTTCGGCCGTTCTGGGACGGCCGACGAAACCCAAAAGCCCCGGCAGGATTAAAGGGGGAAGCTGCCGAATCCTTTTTCCTGGCACCAGGCCGCGCGACCATACCGCTTTCCTTTCGAGGCGGGATTGATCATCAGCGGCGGAAAAACCGAACCTTGAGTTCTTGAATTGAATTAAAGTCCATGGGAGCATTGCCCTTGCAGAAAAAAAGTCTCTTCGCTTTTCTCCTTCCATGTCTATTTCTGGCCTCCCAGCCCGGGGAGGCCGGTCCCTTTCCCGGCCGGCAGGTGGTGGTCCTGATCGTCGACCGGATCGGCTTGGGCGATCTCAACCGGCCCGATCTGCCGAATTTCTCCTGGTGTCTCCGGTACGGGGCGGTCGGCCTGATGAACACCCGTACCGGCGCGGGGATCCCTGCCGGTTTATCCGGTGAACATACCTATCTGACCATCGGCGCCGCCAGACGCGGGATAGGTAGCCCGAAGACCGGAGAGGCCTTCGGGGCCAACGAGCCTTTGGAAGGCGGGACGGCCGCCGAGGTCTACTGGCGGAATACCGGTTACCGGCCCCGGCCGGAAAACGTGGTGTTACCCGCCATCGCCGAGATCGCGGCCTTAAACGCGGCAGAGGACCGCTCCTTTCGGCCCGGCCTCCTGGGCGCTTCGTTGCACGCGGCGGGATTTTCCACCTGCGTGCTGGGGAACGCCGATACCTCCGAAGAGCTCGGCCGCTACGCGGTGGCCTTGGCCATGGACGGGCGGGGTCTCGTGGACCTGGGCGAAGTGGGGTCGGATCTCCTTCGTCCCGATCCGGGATGGCCTTTTGGTTTACGCACCGACTACGAAGCCTTGACGGCGGCCTTTAAACGTTATCGTTCCCGGGCGGCCTTGCTCGTCGTCGAGCTCGGCGATACAGCCCGGCTCGACCTTTATTCTTCCTATCTCTCCCCCGTCCGGGCCGAAGCCCTCCGGCACCGGGCTCTCCGGGCGGCCGACGACTTTTTAGGGATGGGGAGGCGGGAGAGCGATCCGACGCAAACCCTTCTTATCATCCTCACTCCCACCCCGGGCCTTCCCGCCCAGACCCAAGGCTATAC
>JAAYXC010000196.1 GCA_012516115.1 Bacillota bacterium
AAAAATCGGAGGACAAGAAGAACGCTTCTTCCTCTCCTGAATCCACGGATCAGACCGGGAATAAGTAGTATCGAGGGAGAACGGCCTTCCGGGTTAAATCGGCGATAAAATTTTTCTTCGCCTCCCGTTGACACCGGCCGTTCTTCCATGTTAGGCTTATATAAGCTTATTCTAATATGGTGATAATCTTGAAAGCCTATCTCGAACGCCAAGCCGAATTCCTCAAGGCCCTGGCCCATCCGACCCGCCTGCTCCTCCTCGACCAGTTGGCGGACGGGGAGCGGTGCGTCTGCGAACTCGTGGCCGATACCGAGCTGGAACAGGCCAACGTCTCCCAGCATTTGGCCGTCCTGCGGGGCCAGGGCATCGTCGAATGCCGCCGCGACGGCCCCCGCACCCTCTACCGGCTCCAGCGGCCGGAGATCGCGGCCATCCTGGCGGCCGTGGATGCCGCCCTCACGGCCCAGCTCCGCGAGGAAAGCGCGGCCCTCGAAGCCGCGGCCCGGCAGTGGAAACAAGACCAAGGAGGCATCCCCGGATGAAGGAACAACTGAAAAAAGCCCTGCTCATCGTGGCGGTCTTCCTCGCCGCCTACTTCATTCCCTTCGGCCACCCGCGCGTGCAAAACGCGATCGTGGAAGCCCTCTTCATGCTCCAGGACTACGCGCGGAAACACGTCCTCTTGTGCCTCGTCCCGGCCTTCTTCATCGCCGGCGCCATCACCGTCTTCGTCAGCCAGGCCGCGGTCATGCGGTATCTCGGCGCCAAGGCCAGGAAGGCCCTGGCCTACGGGGTGGCCTCGGTCTCCGGCGCCATCCTGGCCGTCTGTTCCTGCACCGTCCTGCCGTTTTTCACCGGCATCTACAAGCGCGGGGCGGGGCTGGGTCCGGCCATCGCCTTCCTCTACTCCGGCCCGGCAATAAACGTCCTGGCCATCATCCTCACCGCCCGGATCCTGGGGGCCGAGATCGGGATCGCCCGGGCGGTGGGGGCCATCGCCTTCGCCGTGGTGATCGGCCTTTTGATGGAGCTCATCTTCGGCCGGGAGGAGAAGGCGAGGCTTGAGGCCAACGCCGCCCTCTTCGAGCAGGAAGTGCCGGAAGCGCGCCCCCTCCGGCGGACGGCCGCCTATTTCGCCGCCATGATCGGGATCCTCGTCTTCATGAACTGGGCCCGCTCCCCGGAGGTGGCCGTCTGGAACGCGATCTTCCGCGCCAAGTGGTACATCACCGCCGCCTTCGCCGCGGCCCTCGTCTACATGCTCGTCCGGTGGTTCAAAAAAGAGGAACTCAAAGAGTGGACCGCCGCCACCTGGGAGTTCGCCCAACAGATCCTGCCCTTGCTCCTGGGCGGGGTCCTGGTGGCCGGGTTTCTCCTGGGGAGGCCGGGCCAGGAAGGGCTCATCTCCTCGGCCTGGGTGGCCGGACTCGTCGGCGGGAACGGACTTTTCGCCAACTTCTTCGCCGCCATCGCCGGCGCCTTCATGTACTTCGCCACCCTGACCGAAGTCCCCATCGTCCAGGGGCTCATTGGGAGCGGCATGGGCAAGGGCCCGGCTTTGGCCCTCCTGCTTGCCGGGCCGAGCTTGAGCCTTCCCAGCATGATCGTCATCGCCCGGGTGCTGGGGGCGAAGAAGACCGCGGTCTACGTGAGCCTGGTAGTAATTATGGCCACCTTGACCGGGTTGGTTTTTGGGGCTATTGTAAAATAATGTTTAAGGAGGAGGAAAGAGAAATGAGGTTCGAAGTCTACGGTCCGGGGTGCCCGCGGTGCCGGAACACCGAACAGACCATCAAAGAAGTCCTGGCGGAGATGAACATCCAGGCCGAAGTGGTAAAGATCTCCGATATCGAGGTTATGCTCGACAAGGGGATCGTGAAGACCCCCGCCGTCTTCCTCGACGGCAAATAGGTCTTGGAG
>JAAYXC010000197.1 GCA_012516115.1 Bacillota bacterium
TCTGCGGATGCGGCGGCGGGAAAACGAACTCCTGGCCGAAGGGCTGCGTCAACTTGCCCGCCGGGTACCCCCTTCACCCGTTGAGATCGGCAACAAATGGAATAATATGTATCTTTATAATATTAAAAGCGAACAATATACAACAATCGAAACCACCTGCCTTTTCATCTCCGAACACGCCTACTTCTTCGTCGACGACCGGGACGTGGCAACCCTGGCTCCATACATCGAAGATTACGGCCAGGCCTTTGACCAGATCTACCAGATGGGCCAGGCCAAGTTCGGCACGGAAAACGATGTCGACCGTAACGGGAAGGTCATCATCGTCTTCTCCCGCGAACTGACCGGGGGCCTTCTGGGCTATTTTAACGCCGAGGATAAGTTCCCACGCCACGAACAAAATCCATACTCAAACGAATGTGATATCCTTTATATCACTTCGGAGTACCAGGGAGAGATCGTTAAAGCCACCATGGCCCACGAACTCCAGCACATGATTTACTTCGACGAACATTACGATCGGAAGGTAACATTCACGTATACCTGGCTGAACGAGGCCCTCTCCCAGGCGGCCGAGTATTACAGCGGCCATCTTAAGAATCACCTCGCCTGGATCGCCGCTTTTCTCTACGGTTCCCAAGAAGAAGGATCGCATCCCAACTGGGCCTGGGGGCTCTCGCTCACCCACTGGACTCCCGCCAACTACGGTTACGGCGCCCTCTTCATCCGCTATCTGATCGATCAATACGGTGAGGCGGCCATAAAGAGGATGTGCGCCACCGATAAAGTCGGCGTGGCCGCCGTGGAGGCCGCCACCGGGAGAAACTTCAACGTCGTTTTCATCGAATTCACCCGGGCCGTGGTCATGTCCGGCGCCTATGCTTCGGCGCGTCCGAACCCCCGTTATCGCTTCACCACGCTCGATCTCAGGGGAATCCAACCCACGGGACGTGGCGGGCTTACCACACCCCTCCAATTTAACGCAGGTGACGATATAGGCGGTGAGCTTTTTCCATATTGCCTGTGTTTCATTCGATGGACGGGGGATTTCGGCACCATGAACCTTTTAGGGGAATCGGTGGCCGGCACGGTCTTCGGCCTGGACCGGTGATTACGGCCCGTGGATTGAAACGCGAAGCCTTTCGGTCGTTGCCGGGAGGTGGAAAAACCATGGGTTACCCCCCGGATAGGTTTTGTCTCATCGGATTCCTGGCGATGTGGCTCGTTGGGCCCGGCTTTCCGCCGGTCTCGGCGGCCTGTGGCGCGCCTAAGATCGCCTGGCAAAAACCTTTCGTGGTCGATGGGTTGACCATCATCCCCGGCTCGGTACGCTCCGCGCACGGGACTTTCGCCTTCCGCTGGGTGATCGACCGCGACGGTGGGGCGCGGCTTACGACCACCGTGCCCTTCGGCGCCGGCGAACTGCCGCCGCGGGAGATAGATCTCTTCCCGTTGATACGAAAAGACGGTATGACCCTTCTTTTTCAGGAATGGTTCCCGCTCGTCAACGTCCGGGAACCTTCGACCATCCGCATCGTGGCGAAGGTAGCCACCGCAGAACTCTTCTCGGTGCTGCCTACGGGCCAGCATCTGCCAGCGGAGAACATAAGCAAAAAAAGGCAGGCGATTGCCTGGGGTACGAGGCAAGAACGAGACGGGATAGAATACTTGCCAGGTCGGGTCGAGACTTCTTTGGGGAGCATGGAAATTGTCTGGAAAAAAGAGCCCGGTCACCTGCCCGAATTGGTCTTGTCTGAGCCTCCCAAAGCCGAAGGATTACCACCAGGCGAAGTAAGGCTCTACCCATGGATGGAAGGCGCCATCGATACCACTTTTGTCTTTAGGAAGGCTCCCCCACGCGTGGATGGAGCATCCATAATGCGTTTACAATATCTCGTGACGGTGAGGACCACCGAACTCCTCGCCGGTTTCGGGTGGCTTTACCAATGAAGAAACACCAACCGGAAACCCAGATAAATCGTCGCCCCTCTTCACCACGGCTTCGATTGTTGACAAAAGTCACCTATGGTATGATTATTTGCCAGGTACGATCATCACGTCCTCCGCTCCCCGGACCGATTTATACCTCTTTTACCCGGTTAAAATCTGAAGGGAGATGATCCCATGCCCATGGTCAAAAAAGGTTTACTCATCCTTATCTTATTATCCCTGATCCCGGCGGTCGGCGTGAAGCTTCTGGCCGCCGAGAAAGCGCCCCTCATCGCCATCCTCCCCTTCGACGACGGCAGTATCCAGAACCGCTGGTGGACCAGGTATAACTGGGATCTCGGCAAGGGCGTCACCGATATGCTCGTTACCGAGCTTTTGGCGCAGAAAAAGTTCAGGCTCGTCGAACGCGAAATGATCGATAAAGTGCTGCAAGAACAGAACTTCGGCGCCCGGGGTCGGGTGGATGCCGGCACCGCGGCCAAGATCGGCAAAATCCTCGGGGTTAAATATATCGTCATCGGTCGAATTACCGAATTCACCATCGATACCAAGGGAGGCGTCTTGGGCGGGGTGGGGCTCACGGTCTCCACCGCCCGGGTGGCCCTGGACGGCCGGCTGGTGGATACCACCACCGCCGAGATCATCGCCAGCGTGCGCGGGAACGGGGAGAGCAAACAGAGCGGATTGGCCCTTTCGCTTACAAATCTGCCTTTCATCGCTTTTGGCGCCAAAGATTTTCAGGAATCGATCCTCGGCAAGGCCACCAGGGCCGCCATCACCGATTTCAGCGGTAAACTTACGGAGGCCGTCTTCGGCAACGCCGGAGGCGCGGCGGCTCCCATCTCCGGCAAGGTGGCAGCGGTCTCCGGCAACAAGGTTTATCTTAACGTCGGGGCCAACGACGGGGTGACGGTGGGGATGGTCTTCACCATCTCCCGGGTGATCGAAGAGGTCAAAGACCCCGATACCGGAGAAGTGATCGACCTCATCACCGAAGAGGTCTGCGAGGTGACCATCGGCGAGGTCAAAGACTCCTCCTCTAACGGGACGATCACGGCCGGCACGGGCAAACCGCAAAAGGGCGACCTGGCGGTGGAGAAGCAAAAATAAACGTTCGTTCGTTTTGTCAGAGAGCAGAACAGATCCCGCAGGCTCTGCTCTTTTTTTCTTTTCCCCTTTCTTTTTACCCCAGAAGGATTCCGGTGGTTTTGTGTCGTATTTATATTTTCGGTAACGTTACCGAAAGGATGAACCCCTTGAAGAAACCCGTTACTCTGCATGATATCGCCAGGGAGGCCGGGGTTTCCTTCAACACGGTCTCGCGTGCCCTGAACGATAAACCGGACATCAACGAAGAAACGAAACGCCGGGTGCTGGAAGTGGCCCGCCGGCTGGATTACCGGCCGAACCGGGTGGCCCGCGGCCTAAGACAGCGCCGGACCGCCACCATCGGCGTGGTGGTGGCCGATCTGGCGAACCCCTTTTTCGCCGAGGTGGTGGAAGGTATCGACCGGGTCTGTACCGCCCGGGGCTATGGACTCCTCCTCGCCAACACCGAGGAAGATCCGGCCCGCGAACTGGCGGCCGTGCAACATTTGGTCGAGCGGCAGGTGGATGGGGTTTTACTCGCGCCGACGCAACGGGACTTGGCGTCACTTCATTATCTCGTAAAAAAGGGGGTCCCCTTCTCGCTTTTGGCCAGGTTTTTCAAAGACTTCGCGGCCCAGGCGGTGATCAACGACGACCGGGAGGGGGCGCGCTCGGCCGTGAGCCATCTCCTCTCCCGCGGCCACCGGCGGATTCTTTTTCTAAATGGTCCTTCTTACAACTCAAGCGCCTCTCTCCGTTTGGAAGGTTATCGGCTGGCCCATGCCGAAGTCGGCCTGCCCGTGGACGAAACGTTGATCCTGACCACCAACGCCCGGATGGACGGAGGGAAGGCGGCCATAGAGACGGCATTACAGCACAGCCTCGAGTTCACGGCGGTCTTTTGTTTCAGCGACTATGTGGCCTTCGGCGCCCTTCGCGCCCTCCGCCGGGCAGGAAAGCGGATCCCGGCGGAGATGGCGGTCATGGGCTATGACGATGTGGCCTTCGCCGAACTCGTCAACCCGCCTCTTTCCACCGTACGCATCGCCAAGACCAGGCTGGGGGCCACGGCGGCCGAAGCCCTTTTAGCCCGGATTGAAGGTACTTCGTCCTTAAGCGGGGAAAGGCTTATTACTTTATCCCCGGAGCTTGTGATCCGGGAATCCACCTAAACGAATATAGGAAGTTAACCACAGAGGCACAGAGGACGTAGAGAAAATAATCCAGCAATATATTATGATAAATATAAA
>JAAYXC010000198.1 GCA_012516115.1 Bacillota bacterium
CCACCCGACCCGTGCAGCGGATTACCATCCAGGGCCGGATCGCGGAAGAGACCCCCGAAAACCGGGAGATAAAGACAGAAGACCCGCCGGAGATAGAAGCTACTGCCGGAAAAGGGGCGCCCTCCCCCGCCGGAGAAAGCCTTTCCACGGCCATCGCGGCAGAGGAAGGCCCAAAAGAACAGGCGCAAGCTCCTCCGGCCGCGGGCCGGGAAGAAAAAAAGGCACTAGAAGAGGCGATCCTCTTCTTCTACTCCCCCCATTGCCGGGAATGCCTGGCGGTAAAAGAACAATTTCTCCCTTCTTTCCGGCGCCGCCACCCCGGGGTGGCGGTCTTCTCCTACAACCTTGCGACACCCGATGGCTACCGGGCACTTTTGGCGGTAGAGAGAAGCCTCGGCCGGCCGCTTGTGGCCGCGCCGCCACTGGTCATTATCGGCCGGAAGGTCCTGGAGGGGAAAGAAGAGATCGAAAAGTACATGCAAGAACCCCCCGGCCAAGGCAGGGCAAAGACCGCCATCCCGCGGCCGGCCCGGGTGGACACGGCCGCCGGTCTCCGGCGCCTCCGCCTTTCCGCGGTTGTTCTCGGCGGCCTCCTCGACGGGATCAACCCCTGCGCCTTCGCCACATTGATCTTTCTCCTGTCTTACCTCCTTTTTGTCGGTAAAGCCCGTCGTCTAGTCCCGGTGGGCCTGGGTTTTGCCGCCGGAGTCTTCGCCGGCTACTTCGCCATCGGCCTCGGGCTTCTGGAGTTGCTCGGCCGCCTGCAGGCGTTCCCCGTTCTCCACCGGGTTTTCCGCCTCGGCCTGGCCGCGGCCCTCTTTTTCTTGGGCCTCGCGGGCCTGCGCGATGCCCGGCTCATCCAGAAAGGCCGCACGCGAGAGGCCGTCTTGCAGCTTCCGGATGGGTTAAAGCGGCGCATCCATACCGTAATCCGGGAAGAGATGAAAGGCCGGGTGGCGATCGGAGGAAGCATGATTATGGGGATCCTGGTGGCCTTCTTCGAGTTCCCCTGTACGGGCCAGGTCTACTTCCCGGTGGTGGCCCTGCTGCGGGAGGGGGGCGAGGCGTGGTCTACGGCCTTGGGTTATCTCCTTCTCTACAATCTTCTTTTCATCGCGCCGCTTTTTGTGCTCATCTTCCTCCTCCGCCTGGGGACGAACTCCACGCACCTGGCGGAGATGGCCCGCCGGCAGGCGGCAAGCGTGAGACTCCTTTTGGCCCTCTTCTCTTTTCTTTTGGCCGGGCTCCTTTTGGCCTCCGGTATTAGATAGTCCGTGACGCCAAGCCCGTGCCCACTACTTTGGCCCGGCCCGCCACAAAAACCGGTGGCGGGGCAAATCTCTGCGGCCACCGTTGATAAACGGTTAGAAGAAGTCCATCCGGTCTTAAATGCGTATAACCTTCTGATCGGCGGCCTTGTTGATGGAAAATGGCAAAACAATGAAGAAGTGGCCAGCCGGCTCACGGGTAAAGAGGTATATCGTTTTTATTCCCGTCGAGAGAAACTAGGGAAAGCTTCAGGACCAAAGAGAATTCTATTTGACCGGGGAGAGCGGATACTTTCTGGATTTTGACAAATTTTTTCCCGAGCAAGCCTTTGGGATTTGCGCCGACTGGAATCTTCTTCCTCGTATGCTGGAAATCCGGTCCGATCAAGATGATAAATACCTGCCCTGTCGGGGATATGCAGATT
Source organism: Bacillota bacterium (assembly GCA_012516115.1). GTDB lineage: Bacteria > Bacillota > UBA4882 > JAAYXC01 > JAAYXC01 > JAAYXC01. The sequence goes on from JAAYXC010000198.1 coordinate 1,694, forward strand.
AAAGAAGTGTTGACGGTTGATCTCGAGGGAGATGGCGGAGTAGAAACGATAATATCGGCTACCAATATAGCGGAGGAAAATATAAACGTACTCTACAACAGTGAAGGGGAAGAAGCACTCGATCGGTGCAGCCTGGTGTTGCTCTTGACCGGCGATGGCACCCCGGTCCTCCTGGCGGAAAAGTATGAAGGAATCTCTCCGAATACGAAGTGCCGTTTGTGGCCGACGTGGACGGTGACGGGTTAATGGAGATTATGGTCCGCGAACTCTGGCTTGATCCGCTCCCCGCGGAAGGTTTTTCTTTAATTTGCGAATCTCTCATAAAGGTAAAAGGAGAAAATATCGAGCTTTTAGGGGAGATCGCTTGGCACCCGGTATAACCTGAAGATAAAATTTAAAGCAAGGTAGCCCGGTTAACCCACCGCGACAACCGATCGCCAAACGGCTTCGAACCCATTCTGCGGGAGCCTGAAGACTCCCGCTACAACACGGGAAGCCCTAACGGACTAACTCACCCTCCGGCCTTCGGCTACCTCTCTCTAAGCTTAGAGAGGGAGGTCGGGAGGGTGAGTTCGGGCCGCCAGGCCCTTTCCTTGCTTATCATTTCCGGATCTCGAACAACCTCTCCGCGATCTGGATGGCGTTCAAGGCCGCGCCTTTGCGGATCTGATCGCCCACCACCCAGAGGTCGATGGTGTTCGGTTGGGACCGGTCTTTGCGCACCCGACCGACGAAGACGGGGTCCTTGCCCGAGGCATCGATGGGCATCGGCCACCGGTTGGCCGCCCGGTCCTCGAGGACTTCCACCCCCTCGGCCGCACGCAGGATCTCGTAGACCTCTTCGACACTCGGGTCTTCCGCGAACTCCACGTTCAAGGCCTCCGAATGGGCCCGCAGGACGGGGACGCGCACGCAGGTGGCATGGATCCGGATCGCGTCATCATGGAAGATCTTCCGCGTCTCGTTTATCATCTTCAGCTCTTCCTCGCAGTAGCCCGACTCGGTCATGGCCGAGTTATGCGGGAAGAGATTGAAAGCATACGGATGGGGGATGACCGTCCGGGTATAGGGCCGGCCCTCAAGGAAGGCCCGCGTCTCTTCCAGAAGCTCCCGCATGGCCGTAGCCCCGGCGCCGCTTGCCGCCTGATAGGTGGCGGCCACGATCCGCTTGATGCGGAACCTCTTGTGCAGCGGCCAGAGCGGCACGACCATGATGATCGTCGAGCAGTTGGGGTTGGCGATGATCCCCTTATGGATAAAGATGTCCTCCGGGTTTACCTCCGGGACCACCAGAGGGACGTCGGGCTGCATCCGGAAACAGGAGGTATTGTCCACCACCACCGCCCCGGCTTTGACCGCCGAAGGCATGAACTCCCGGCTCACCTTGGCCCCGGGCGAAGAAAGGACGAGGTCGATCCCCCGGAAGGAATCGTGGGTCAGTTCTTCGACTTTGAGTTTTTCTCCCTTAAATTCGATCGTCTTCCCCGCCGACCGGGCGGAGGCCAAAAGACGCAGTTCGGCCAAGGGGAAATCCCGTTCGGCAAGAAGGTTTAAAAATTCCGTGCCCACCGCCCCGGTGGCCCCGACAACGGCTACTCTTAACCCCACGGTCTTTACTCCTTTCGCGGCTAAAACCGCCTTTTTGGATTAAAGGCAAGTTCCCTGCGAGGCAGGTTCCCGGGCCGGGCTACCGAAACAGGCTTCCAGGAACTCCAGATCCAATTCGGGATAGACCGGATAACGGGCCAGAAGCTCCTTAACCCGGGTTTTTACCTCCTTCTTGATCCGTTCATCCAGAATATATCGGGCCTTACTCGGTTTACCGTCCTTGATCTCCGGCCGGACGGCGTCAAGGACCGTCCGTACCAAACGGGCGATCTCCCGCATCTCCTCCTCGCCCATCCCCAACGTGGTCGCGGCCGGAGTCCCAAGCCGCAGTCCACTGGTATACCACGGCCCGTTGGGATCCTCGGGGAGGGAGTTCCGGTTTAACGTAATCCCGCATTCCCGCAGCGCCGCCTCGGCTTGGCGGCCGGTAAGGCCGAAAGGCGTAACGTCGAGCAATAGTAGATGGTTATCGGTTCCCCCGGTCGCCACCTTTAACCCTTCTTTTAGACAAGCCTCGGCCAGGGCCCGGGCGTTGGCCACCACTTGATGGGCATAGGCCCGGAACTCCGGGGTATCAGCCTCGGCCAGGGCCACCGCCTTTGCCGCCAGAATATGCGGCAGAGGCCCGCCCAAGACCAAGGGGCAACCCTTATCCACATGTTCGGCGAATTCCGCCGTACAGAGGACCATCCCCCCCCGCGGTCCCCGGAGGGTCTTATGGGTGGTAGTGGTGACGATATGGGCGTGGGCCACCGGATTATAATCGCCGGTAAAGACCCCCCCGGCTACCAGTCCGGCGAAGTGGGCCATATCCACCATGAGCACGGCGCCGACCTTGTCGGCGATGGCCCGCAGACGCCGGAAGTCGATGAGGCGGGGATAGGCGCTGTAGCCCGCCAGGAGGATAAGCGGCCTCACCTCTTCGGCCTGGCGCTCGATCTGGTCGTAGTCGAGGAGCCCGGTCTCCTTGTTCACCTTGTAAGTAAAGACGTCGAACATCTGGGCCGAGACGTTATGGCGGTAACCGTGGGTGAGATGCCCGCCGGAATAATAGTCCATGGCCAATAGCCGTTGGTTACCGAGTTCACGTCGGATCTCGTTCCATTCTTCCCGGGAGAGTTTGGTCGGATCGGTCTGGCCCAACCGGACCAGGGCCGGAGTCTTGACCCGGGCGTTGAGAACGGCCCAGTAGGCCACGAGGTTGGCATCGGCCCCGCTATGGGGCTGGACGTAGGCGTGGTCGCAACCGAAGAGTTTACAGGCCCGCCGGACGGCCAGGGCCTCGATGGCGTCCACGTTCTCGCACCCGGCATAGAAACGATGGTAGGGGTAACCCTCGGCATACTTATCCGTAAGGAGGTTCCCCATCGCCAGCTGGGTGGCCAGGGAAGAATAGTTCTCGCTGGCGATTAACTTCAGGTTTTCCCGCTGATCTCGCAGTTCCCGTACGATATGGGAGGCAACCTCCGGTACCACGGTGGCGATCGTACTCAGATTGGCCAGATAGGCCAGGAAACCCGGGGCGATCCGCTCCGGCGGAGTCTTTTCCAGATAAAGGTAAATAGGGGAAATCGACACGCTACTCACTCCTAAATCGGTCTCCCGGCGATAGGAAGGAAGTTTGGCATCATATTAGTACAATGCCGCGCGTTTGTCAATTGCAGGATTGAAAGCACATGGAAGCTTAATGACCAATTAACTCCCGGAGGGCGCGGTGGAAACGACGCCGCCAACGGGCATTCGGGGCGGCCGAAAGTCTTCTTACTCTAATTAAACCCAAAAGAATCCGGCCGAGTTTCTGGGCATCGTGCCGTACAAGTCCCTTTTTGACGATCAGGGCTTCACCCATGGGCGTAACTCCAAGGGCCGCCACCGCTTCCAGGTCCGGTTCCACCGGCGCCGCCCCTTCACGGGCGTAAGCGGCCAGAAGATCGGGGGGGATGGGATCGGTGTTCACCAAAACCAGATCGATCAGGCCCTCGCCGGCGTGTTCAAGAATGGCCCGCACATGATCGCTGGCCTTATAACCCGTGGTCTCACCGGGTTCGGTCATGGCGTTGCAGACATAGAGCCGGACGCCGGGCGCCCGACGAATCGCCTCGGCGATCTCGTGAAACAGCAAGTTGGGGAGGACACTGGTATAGCGGATTCCCGGGCCGAGCACGATGGCATCAGCCTCCATGATGGCCGCCACGGCCTCGGGCAGCGGCCGGCAGTCCGGCGGCTCGAGCCGCAGACGCCGGATCCCGGTCCCATGTCGTCGGATGCTCGATTCCCCGCGGACTTCGTTACCGTCCAGCATCGTGCCGACCAACGTCACATTCTCCAGCGTTGCCGGCAAGACCTGTCCCCGTACGGCCAAGACCTTGCTGGATTCCTTGATGGCCCGTTCGAAATCGCCGGTGATGGCGGTCATGGCGGCCAGGAAGAGGTTCCCGAAACTATGACCGGCGAGCCCCACTCCCCCCTCGAACCGGTATTGAAGAAGGCGTTCCATA
>JAAYXC010000029.1 GCA_012516115.1 Bacillota bacterium
CGGTGATTTCCTCGGCCATAGTGGCCTATGGTTTTGCCAGGATAAAATTCATCGGCCGTGACTTCTGGTTCGGCTGCATGTTGCTCACCATGATGGTTCCTTATCAAGTATTGATGATCCCGCAATTTATACTTTTTTTCAAGCTTGGTTGGACGAATTCGTTCAAACCTTTGCTCGTGCCGATGTTCCTCGGCCAGCCGTTCTTCATCTTTCTGATCGTACAGTTCATTCGGGGCATCCCTTACGAATTGGATGAATCGGCCACCATCGCCGGCGCCGGGCGCTACCGAATTTTCTATTCTATTATTCTGCCTCTGATCAAACCGGCTTTGATCAGCGCCACGATCTTGCAATTTTATTGGCGGTGGGATGATTTCATGGGGCCGCTTCTTTATTTAAACAAAACCAATCTTTATACGGTGTCTTTGGCCCTCCGCATGTTCGCGGATCCGGGGACCTCTACTGACTGGTCGGCGATCTTCGCCATGAGCACTCTGTCGCTCTTGCCGATCTTCTTCGTCTTCATCGTTTTCCAGAAGTATCTGGTCGAAGGCATCACTACCACCGGTCTCAAAGGGTAATAGCAAAGACAACCGGAGAACGCATGGGAAGGAGGTAATCCAATGGCCGGCAAGGAAGGGGCACGTGTGTGGCTCATCCCAGACGCTTATCTCGGTTCGGCGAATATGGGCGGGGAACCGTGCAGTCATGAGGCGGTTTGCATTCTCAACACCGGCGATGAGCCGGCAAAGGTCTCGTTTACTTTCTACTTCGCCGACCGTGAACCTGTAGGCCCGTTCGTGATCACGGTGGGGCCCAGGAGGTGCGACCACATCCGGACGGATCGGCCGGAACGGTTCGGGGGATTCGCCATCCCCCGCGATACCCCTTACGGTATCAGGTTGGAAAGCGACCTCCCCGTTTCTGTCCAGTATTCGCGGCTGGATGTCACCCAGCCGGCCTATGCTCTGATGACCACGATCCCTTATTCTTTATCCTGATCGGTTTTTTTACCTTTAAGATAACGGGGGATGGATGATATGATTCACGAAGGCATCGTTCGATACGACGAGGAAGAGATCGTGGCCTTAATCGAGGCCGTGGTGAACCGTACGTTCAAGATGGATTTCACCTGGGATTGGCCCGCCGGAGTGGCGTTTTACGGAATCTGCCGGGCGTGGGAAGTCACGAAGAAAGAAGAATATCTACAACCCTTGATAGAATGGGTGGAGGAGTACCTGAAGATCGGTCTACCGCCGTTTAACGTCAACGCTATTTCCATGGGGCATACCATGCTCACCCTGTACGAGGTCACCGGGGAGGAAAAGTATCTCGAGCTCGCCAAGGCCAAGGCCGACTATTTGATGCACGAAGCGCCGCGCTTCGGCGAGGGTGTACTCCAGCATACGGTCTCGGCCAAAAATGATTTCCCGGAACAGGCCTGGGTGGACACGCTCTTCATGGCCGCGTATTTCCTTCTGCGCATCGGCGTGAAGCTCAAACACCGCGCTTACATCGACGAAGCCCTGAACCAGTATTACTGGCATGAAGAGTTGCTCCAGGATGAGCCCACCAACCTTTTTTACCACGGCTGGGATAACATTAATAAAAACCATATGTCCGGCTTCTTTTGGGCCCGGGGAAACGCCTGGGCGGCTTTGACCATGGCCGAGGCACTGAAACTGATCGATTATTTGAACCCGATGTTCATGGAGATCGAGGGTGCCCTACGCGATCAATTGAGCACCCTGGTGCGTCTTCAGAGCGAAGAAGGCCTCTGGCACACGGTCCTGACCGATCCGGAGTCTTATCTCGAGACTTCGGCCTCGGCGGGCATCGCCGCGAGTCTGGTCGTCTACGGACATCCTCTGCATAAGAAAAACATTCAAAAGGCCTTGGAAGGGATCAGACGGAACGTTGCCGAAGACGGTACGGTGAAGAACGTCTCCGCGGGCACGGCCGTGATGCCCGATCTCGAGGCTTACCGGCGCGTTCCCCGTAAGCGGATCCAGGGTTGGGGTCAGGGTCTGGTCCTGGCCTTTCTGGCCTCCATCCTGCAATACAGGCCGTAAGCTTGGCGGATCGGGTTGCGCCTCGGCCGGCTTTCCGCTTGGCGACGAAAAATAGGGAAGGGGAGGAGGAAAAGTGCTCCGGGAACGGCAGATAATAGCAGGATACGAACTGGCCAGGGAGGTCTATGCCGGCCTCGGTGTGGACACGGAACGCGCTTTGGAGCGTTTGGCCTCGATCCGGCTCAGCCTGCCCTGCTGGCAAGGGGATGACGTAAGGGGC
>JAAYXC010000199.1 GCA_012516115.1 Bacillota bacterium
CACGAAGGCCGGGTGGTTATCGCCCCGAACTTCGCCCTCGGTGCCGTGCTGATGATGCACTTCGCCGCCATCGCCGCCCGTTTCTTCCCCCGGTGCGAAATCGTGGAGCTCCATCACGATGCCAAGTTAGATGCGCCTTCCGGGACGGCCATCAAGACGGCCGAGATGATCCTGGCCGTACGGGAAGAAGAAAAGCCAAAGCGACAGGGCGAGGAGAAGTTAACCGGCGCACGGGGGGCTTCCATGGATGGTCTTCGTCTTCACAGCGTGAGATTACCTGGACTCGTGGCCCACCAGGAAGTCCTCTTCGGGACCGAGGGACAACTCCTCTCCATCCGCCATGATTCCTTCGCCCGTTCTTCTTTCATGCCCGGGGTTCTTCTGGCCATCCGGGAGGTCCTTCGTCGGCCCCCGGGGGTTACCTATGGTCTCGAACAATTGCTGGGCTTATAGGTACCCGCCGGGTTTGGGGCCGCGGAGGCCGGAGGCACTCCCTTTGTGGCCGGAGAATATACTACTGGCGGCAGGGAGAGTGCCGGAGGGATTTCGAACGTGGAGACGGCCTTGGCCGGAAAGAGGATAACCATCCTCGGGGGAGATGCCCGTCAAATGGCGGTGGCCAAGGCCCTGGCCGCGGCCGGCGCCTTGGTGCGGATCTACGCGGTTCCGTCGTTTTCCGGTCCGGCGGAGGGAGTGGAAGTTGCTTCCACACTGCGCGAAGCCCTGATCGGCGCGGAGATCGTCGTCCTCCCCATCGGCGGCGTCTCGGCGGAGGGCAAGGTGGCCGGGGCGGAGGGAGCCGCTTTTCGGTTGGATGAAGAATTCTGGTCGCTTCTTGTGCCTTCGTGTCTGCTGGTCGTGGGAAGACTCCCGGACGACCTGCGGCGGAAGGCCATCGGTGAAGGTCATCGGGTGCTCGAGTATGCCGAAGACGATGAGATCGCCATTTTGAACTCGATTCCCACCGCCGAAGGCGCCCTACAATTGGCCATGGAGGCTTTGCCCATCACCATCCACGGCGCTTGTGTCTTCGTCTTGGGCTTCGGTCGGGTCGGCATGACCGTCGCCCGTCTCTTCCGGGCGGTGGGGGCGGAAACATGGGTGGTAGCCGACCGGCCGGCGCTTTTAGCCCGGGCCTACGAAATGGGTTGCCGACCGCTGGAGTTCTCGCGGCTGGCGGAAGAGATCCACCGGGCCGATCTGATGGTCAACACCATCCCGGCGCCGGTCCTATCCGCCGGGCTTCTCGGTTTGACCAAACCGGAGGTCTACATCATCGATCTGGCTTCGGCCCCCGGCGGAGTGGATTTTCAGGCCGCCCGGGATCTCGGACGTAAAACAACCCATGCCTTAGGACTGCCGGGTAAGGTGGCCCCGGTCACCGCCGGCCGCATCTTGGCCCGCACTCTTTCTGCCATGATCGCACGAAAATTGGCAGAGGAGGAGCGGCAGGATGGGGCTTAAGGGTATCCGCATCGGCTGGGGGTTTACCGGTTCCCATTGTACCATTCCCGCTTTATGGCCGGTCTTAAGTGAGATCGTGACCACAGGGGCCGAAGTGTTTCCGATCCTATCTCCCGCGGTTCTGACCACCGACACCCGTTTCGGCCGGGCTGCGGAGATTGGGACGCGTTTACGCGAATTATGCGGCCACGAACCGTGGACGGATCTGGTAAGCGTCGAACCCATCGGTTCGCAGCGTCTGCTCGATGTAATGGTCGTCGCCCCGTGCACGGGGAATACCCTGGCCAAACTGGCTCATGGTATATCCGACACCACGGTAACTTTTGCCTGCAAGGCCCATTTGCGGAACCAGCGGCCGGTGGTCTTGGCCATCTCAACCAACGACGGTCTCTCGGGTAACGTCACCAACCTGGCCACCCTTCTTCGGCGAAAACACTATTATTTCGTCCCCTTCGGCCAGGACGACCCGGAGAACAAGCCCAACTCGCTTATCGCCAAGATGGAGCTTCTTCCGGCCACCATCGAAGCCGCCTTGGCCGGCCGTCAATTACAACCGGTTTTAACGGGTTTTCCTCCCGGAAAAGGGAGAGATGGAGAGCAGAACGCGGGAAAAATGAAGGAGGATTAACTTGGCGATCGTCGTCCAGAAATTCGGTGGGACTTCCGTGGCTACCCCCGAAGCACGACAGGCGGTAATAGGTAAGATCCGGGAGGCGATGGCCAAAGGCTACCAGCCGGTGGTGGTGGTCTCAGCCATGGGGCGGGCCGGCCAACCTTATGCCACCGATACGCTTATCGGGCTGGTAAAAAACGGCGACCCTCCTCCTTCCCGACGTGAACTCGACCTGCTTATGGCCTGTGGCGAGATAATCTCGGTCTCGGTAATGGTCCAGGCCTTGCGGACCGCCGGCATCGAGGCGGTGGGCCTGACCGGTGGCCAGGCGGGAATCGTCACCGATGCCACTTACGGGGAAGCCCGCATCCTCGAAGTCCGGCCCGATAACCTCCTGCGGGCGCTGCGGGAAGGGAAAGTACCGGTGGTAGCCGGTTTCCAGGGCATGACCGCCGAAGGAGAGATCACCACTCTGGGCCGTGGAGGCAGCGATACCACCGCGGCGGCCCTGGCCGCGGCTCTGGGCGCCGAACTCCTCGAGATCTTCACCGACGTGGAAGGGGTGATGACCGCCGATCCCCGTCTCGTACCGGGGTCCAGACCTCTCGCGGTCATGACCTATACCGAGATTTGCGAGATGGCCCATCTCGGGGCCAAAGTCGTCCATCCACGGGCGGTGGAGATCGCCATGGGCGCAAGGGTGCCGATTCGAATCCGTTCCACCTTTTCTTCTTCGCTCGGGACCCTGATCACGGATGGACGCCCGGAGTCGGGGATTGAGATCAAAACGGACAAGGTGGTCACGGGGATTGCCCATCGTACCGGCGTGGGGTTTGTGGAGGCCATCGCAGCAGAAGACCTCAATGCCACCGGGAGGATCGTGGAGATATTTACCGTGTTGGCCAAAGCGGGAATAAGCGTGGACATGATCCACGCCGGTCCTTTGGTCGTGAGTTTTATCATCGAGGAAGACCAGCTCGCCCGGGCCGCCGAACTTCTGGCCTCGTTACAGGGACTGACCGTCCGCACGCTGGCCGGGTTGGCCAAGGTCTCGGTGGTGGGCGCGGGGATGCGCGGGGTACCGGGGGTCATGGCCCGGGTGGCTCGGGCGCTCAACCAGGCCGGGATCGCTATCCTCGGG
>JAAYXC010000200.1 GCA_012516115.1 Bacillota bacterium
CTCACCGCCGGTCGACGCCCGGACTCGGATCGGGGGGAGGGGCTTTGTGGGAAAGGTTAGGCCTCATTGTTGCCGTTTTTTGTCTGGTTTTGCTCGGCATCGTGTGGTGGCAGGAACGCCGTCTCCGTTTTTATCGCACTCTGGCCGCTCTGGATGAAGCCCTCGGCAGACTCAACGATCCTGCGGAATTCGAACCCGATTTCCTCCGCCTTTTGGCTTCTCACGCCGAGGCCGAGGCGGCATTGCTCTACGCACCCGCCCCCGGGCCCATAAGCCTTCGCCTAAAAGCCGCCCACGGCTTGGACCAGTCCGCCCTTATCGCCGCGGCCTCGGATCCATGGCTTCGGCATTTGGTCGCGGAGATGGCCGAGAGTCGCGAAAAGGAAATCGCCCGTTCCCTCAAGAATCGACAGGGGTTTTTGACCCGGTACGAAGCGGTTCTGGCCATTCGGTTTCCCGGTAACAAGGGCAAGCCCAGTGGCGTCGCCTTTTTCTTCCGGCGGCGCAAGCCTTTTACCCGGGAAAGGATAAGGGTCTTGCGGGCAGTGGCCCCCCGGGCGGCCACCGCCCTGATAGGCGCCCAGGCTTATCGGGAACAGACGGCGGTCACCGAGGAAAACGCCCGGCTCTATGTAAGTCTTTCCCGGCTCCGCCGACTCTCCACCGTGGACGACCTGACCGGTCTCTCCAACCGCCGTTATCTAATCCAGCGGTTGAAAGAAGAGATGAAGAAATCGTGGCGTTTCGGCCAGCCTTTCTCGGTGGTCCTGGTGGAGACGCTCTTTTTCCTGCCGGCCGAGGGGGAGGAAAAGATAAGCGAAGGAGACTGGACGGAACTTCTGGCCGAAGCGGCCGGCCTGCTCAAGGGGGCGGTCCGGGATTACGACGTAATCGGCCGGTACAGCCGGGAGAACTTCTTTCTCCTTTTACCCCACACCGAAAGCGGTGGGGCGCTGGCCCTGGCCGAACGTCTCCGCACGCTTCTCGAGGACCACGTTTTTGCCGGTGGTATCCGGGCCCGGGCCTTCCTGGGCGTTTGTACGCTTCAGCCTTCCTCGTGGCAGGCTTTTCCGGCCGAACGTCTCCGCGACCGGAATCTGGTAGACCGCTTCCTGGAAGAGATCTTGCTCGGGGTAGGGGAGGCCCTGCGCCGGGCAAAAACGGAGGATAGTCGGACGGCCCTCCTCACCCTTAATTCCCTGCCCAGGGTTTAACCGGCGGGACCTGCGCCACGCGAAAAGGCCATCCGTCAGGGAAGCCGGCCGGCTTACCCGCGTTCGGCCAGGGCCACGCACTCCACGTGGCATGAGTTGATGGAATTGATGTCTGCTGGCCATTTTGGAATGCATCTGTACATGGAAACATGTCAACAGGTTTTTCGGTGTTTTTTGAAAAATCGCCGTTCGCGGGAACATATCGACCTCAATTGGAGGACTATATGCAGTGACATGAACCAAAAAAAGTTCGAAAAACTTTTATTGCCGCTCTTTTTCGGCAAGTAAAGAATAAAATGTAACCCACTTACTTGGCTTTCCGACTCTTTCTTTAGGCAGGTATGATTTTGCCAAAGTACCTTTTAAAATCATTTTGCCATCATCATTTTTGTTGTTATCCATAAGATCCCATGCTTCTTTTAATCGCTCATCATTGCCATATCCCAGTGCACAGAATGCTTCTATAACATTTTGAATACCAATACGCGTAACTTCAAAAGGATAAAACGTATCAATAGTACGTTTACCTTCACGAC
>JAAYXC010000030.1 GCA_012516115.1 Bacillota bacterium
CCCCCACGGGGGAGGGGGCGCAGTAGGGAGGCTACTCTGTGTCTTTAAGACGACTCTTTCGGTTTATCTTTGTTACTTCTTGGTGAGGGCGTTATACCGCTGCATGGCGGCGTCTTGCGCGGCCTTCAAACCGGCGTCGACCGAGATCTTCTTGGCCGCCATCTGGACGAACTGGGTATTGAAGTCGGTGATGGCATCCCAGAAGATGTCGCCGGAATTCATCTGCGGCATCTCGTTGGCCAGTTCGATCAGGAGCTCGCCGAGTTTGAAACCGCCGAAGCGGGCATCCGGCTTGTGGAAGGGAGCCGCATCGTAAACGTCGATGGGCGGCAGCATGTCGGTGGCCGGGAAGCGCACGTTGATGATCGCATCCCGATCGTACTGCATGTACTCTATGACCTTATAGAGGTTATCCGGATTCTTGGCGGTCTTGGTGATGGCCATGAAGGTACCGCCCCAGGACGAGGTGCGCGGGCCGCCCTTCTTGTAATAGGGAAGCGGACGGACCTTGAAGGGCCAGTTCTTCGAAGCTTCGTTCACCTGGGAGATCCACCAGTCGGGGCTGGTGTAAGAGGCCAGCGTGCCGTTATTGAGCTGGGCACCGAAGTTACCCCAGTCCCAGGCGCACATGACACCGAGGTCGATCCAGCCGAGCCACTTTTGGACGAATTCCTTGAACTCGGGGGTATTGAAGGTGGGTTTGCCGTTCTTATCCAAAATCTGAGCGCCGGTTTGCTGCCAGATCATCCACATGGTGGCGCCGAGCCCGCCCTGGTCGTACGGTAGGGCGTAATGGACCGGCTTACCGTCTTTCTTCTCCGCGCAGAGCTTCTTGGCGGCTTCGAAGAACTCATCCCAGGTCTCGATCTTCGCCAGATCAACGCCGACATCCTTCCAGAGCTTGTCGTTGTAAATCAGGGTAACCGGATGCATGTCGTGGGGGAGGCCCAAGACCTTGCCGCCGTAGGTGCACCAGGCGACGCGGCCTTTGTTCACCTTCTTGAAAACGGCCGACTTGCTGACGTACTTGTCAAGCGGAATGACCAGACATTTCTTGGGATCGGAGGAAAGAACCTGGTTTTGCTCGATACGCCACTCGATGATGTCCGGACCGGAGCCATCCATCATCGCGGCCTGTAATTTCTGGACGAAAGCTTGTTCGGCCACATGCTCGATGAGCAGATCGATATTGAACTTTTTCTCGATATCGGCTTCACGCGCCCGCCACTCTTCGATGTTGTTGGCGGCGAAGCTCCAGAAAACGACTCTCTCCTTCCTGGTGGCGGTAAGGGCCGGGTTGGCCAGGGTAAGCGCCACCGCCAGGATAGCCACGACGACCAAGAGTTTTCGCATGCGTTAATGCCTCCTCATCATTGTTCTTCTTGGGGCACAAGAATAAAAACGAGGGGGCTATTACATCATTATGTCGCCGGTACCACCTCCTTCCTCGACGTTCCCGTCAGGGGAACGGCCGGATCGAGATCCCTCCATGCGCCGCCGGAAAGCGCCGCAGGATTCACGCACCACCAACGTACAGCCGAGCGTGATCTTGGTAGGGTCGTTCTTTTTTGTGATGGCCTTCACGATCGTCCGGCCGCCGATCTCGCCCAGTTGGCGAAGGGGCTGCCTGATGGTGGTCAAAGCAGGGCTGGTCCATCGGGCCGCCTCGATATCGTCGAACCCTACCAGGGCCAGGTCTTCCGGTACCTTTATGCCATGGGCTTCCGCGGCTTTCAAAGCGCCGATGGCCATGAGATCGCTTGCGGCGAAGACCGCCGTCGGCCGCTCGGGCAAGGCCAACAGCTCTTCCATGGCCGTAAAGCCGCTGTCAAAGAGGTAATCACCGGAGCGGATGAGTTCGGGAACGAAACGACAGTCATAATCGGCCAAAGCTTTTTTGTAACCGCGTAACCGTTGGTCTGACTCCCGGGTGTCCGGCCCCAGGATGAGCCCGATGCGGCGATGGCCAAGACGCAAGAGGTGTTCGGTGGCCATAAAGCCGCCGGCGAAATTATCCACCGAGATGGAGCTGAACGAGTCGCTTGTCCCGTCGACCAGGACCACGGGGAACTCTCCCTTGAGCGATTTCAAGGCCTGCGGAGAGAACTCGCGCGGCGTGACCAGGATGAGTCCGTCGACCCTTTTGCTCCAAAGCAACTTGGTCAAACCCCATTCCCGCCCCTGGCGGTTGCGGGTGGAACAGACGATCATCTCAAAACCGGTCTCGGCCAGCGCGGATTCGATTCCTTCCAGGACTTCCCCATAAAAGATACGGGCGATCTCCGGGACCACCACGCCTATCAAATGGCTGCGCCGGAGGGAAAGACCCCGCGCCTGGGCGTTAGGCTTGAAATTCAGCGCCGCGATGGCCGCTTCTACCCGTCGCCGTGCCTCTTCGCTCACCGGTACTCCGTTTAATACCCGGGAGACGGTGGATTTGGAGACCCCGGCGGCACGAGCCACTTCCATAATGGTGGTCATCCAGACCTCTCCCTCGGGATCGGTCCCGCGGGCAGGCCTTCCGCAGCGGAGCTTTTTACCGCACCCTGGAATACTTTTTGGAACCGTTCCCAAAATATCGGTAAATATTACTACTCAGAAAAGTGGAACGATACCGGCAAGGTTTTAATCCTCATCTAGATTATCCGTCGCCGGAGGTTCGAGAACCAGGAGGAACTTTCTTCGACAGGTGGGGGGGTAAAAGGGGAAAAAGGAAAGGGGAGTGTCGAGATTTTATCGGCAGCGGAGGACGATCTCGACCATCGTCCCCTGTCCCATCCGGCTGCGCATGTTGATGAAACCGCCGTGGGCCTTGAGAACGCGGTGGCAGTAAGCCAGGCCCATTCCCCAGTTATTCTTCGAGGGTTTGGTGGTAAAAAACGGGCGAAAGATCTTGCGCAGGTTTTCAGGGGGAATACCCGGGCCGTTATCCGTGATCCGGATATAGGCCCATTCATACTCCCTTCCCGTCTCCACCCAGAGACGAGGGCCGAAGAATCCACCTTCACGCTGTGCCAGAGCATCGAGGGCATTCTGGATGAGGTTCTCCAATACGGCCACGAGATGTTCCCGATCGCCCCAGACCCGGAGGGCAGGTTCCCGGTGATGGACCGAGACCGCCACCGCGGTCAACCGTGTGGCGCATCGGGACGCCGCCTCTTCCCAGATCTCATCGAGGCATAGAGGGCCGGGGTTGATCCGCAGGCGCCCGGCCTGGGCCTGCAGCATATCGAGTTGGGCCAGAGCCTCTTCACAGATGTGGCGGGCTTCGTGGATTTTCAACTTCACTTCTTCGCCCCTGGGATCCGCGATCCTCTCCAATTGAAGGGCGGCCATATCCATGGCCATCTGTACGGCCAGAAAACGGTTTTTGAACGAGTGGAAGACCAGCCTTATGGCCGCGTTGGCCACCCTTATCTGGCGGTCCAGTTCCCGGGTGCCCATATGCCAGGTCCCGAGAAAGCCGAAACGAAGGATGGAGAGCAAGACCGCCCCCAGGACCAAAAGTCCGGCGAAGGGTACCGCCAGGAGCAAGGTGATGTCGAAGACCGGGTAACCGGCCACCGGGAGAAGTTTGGTCGCCACCGCCCGGGCGTTCAAGACTTTGGCCGGCCCAAGGCAGCAGAGCCCGATAAAGAAACCGGCCAAAAGGCCATGACCTATTCCTATACACAAAACCTGGGCCCGTTTTTGGGGAATGGAGAGATGGCGCCAGAAGAAAAAAAGGCGGCCCAGGGAGTAGGCGAGGAGCAAGATCACGAGGCCAAAGCCGACCCCGTCTAAAAGCTCCCGCCGGTTAATCCATCTTGCCCAGGCCCGGGCGTTCCCCAGAAAGAAAGTCCCCCGCCGGTAGAGGGCGAAGAGCTGTCCGGGGTCGTAAAACCAGAGCAGGAAACCGACGACCAGGGCGAAGAAAGCCGCGAGCGCCCCTTCGCGCCATCGCCAGCGTTCTACCGTGTAATTAAAAGAAAAGCCCAGCACCGAGACGATGAACCCCGCCAGAGTCCAGAGGCGAAAACGCATGAACCCGCTTAAGGTCAGACGGCCGAGGAGGTCCCCGCTCCACGCCGGTTGATCCAGGGGAAGCACGATCAATCCTTCAAGACGATAATTACCAAATCTAGTAATAAGACCAATTAATCCCAATAAACAACAACCAAATGTGGCCAGGGTCAGACCCAGCCATACCGCATGCATCCCCCGGGGGATGCCGGCCACCAGGAAAAGAGCGAAGACGAGGAAGATCACGACCACAAAGGGCACCGGACTCACCCCAAATTGATAGATAATACGCTCCTTCCGGCTTTCTCTCCTGCCATTGCCCCGACCGTCTTACACTCCTTCGGCAGGAAAAAAGAAAAAAGAGGCGAATTTTTGTTTTATGGTGAGATCGATGAGCTCCGCAGGGTTCCGTCGCCTTCTAATCGCCCTGATGGTGGTCTTTTTTCTCTTTTTTTCTCCCCCTTCCTTCGCGACACGTCCGGTAGCCCATCCGACCCTCTGGACCCATCACCGCCATATGGAGGAAGTGACCCGCGAACTACTGGAGGAATTCAACCGGACCGTGGGACGGGAGAAAGGTATTCGGGTCACCCAACGGGTCCTGGGTGACGATGCCTGGGAATTCTTCCAGAAAGCCCAGGAACGCGGAGAAGGGCCCGACCTGTATAGCGCCGGCTTCATCACCAATTACCCCGATCCCTTTGCCGTCGGGGCTCAGATCTGGTTCGCCGATTTTCCGGACTTTGCCGAATGGAAAAGCCAATGGCCGGAATGGTACTGGATCGAAGGGACCACTACCTACCGCGGCCATGTCTATGCCATCCCCGCCCAGGTTTTCAACTCCCGGCTTATTTACAACCGCGACCTCTTCCGCGCCATCGGTCGTGACCCCGATCAACCTCCCCGTTCGTATGCGGAACTGCGGGAGATCGCCCGGCGGATTACCACCGTCACCCGGGGGCTGGCTTACGGTTTTGCTTATTGCGGGGGGGACTCTTGGCCGCTGGAATGGATGCCGAGCCAATGGGCCGAGGCCAACGGCGAACCGGCCTACTGGGATTGGCAAAAGGGCCGTTGGGCCATGGAGGGATATTACCGTGTCTTCAAGCTCATCCTCGATCTAATGAAGGACGGTTCCCTCTTCCCGGGGGCCGGGATCCTCAGTAACGATGCCCTCCGGGCTCAGTTCGCCGAGGGTCGCATCGGCATGTTCATGGGCGAGTTCTGGGATGTGGGAGTATTGAACGACCAGTTTCCCGCCAGATGCGACTGGGGGGTGGCCCCCATCCCCACCTACGACGGACGTTTTCACGGGAAGGCCCGGGCCATGATCATTGGCGGGCTCTGGACGATCAACGGCCAGAGCAAACACAAGCTGGAGGCCTGGGAAGTGGTGAAGTGGTTCCACCGTTACGAGATCCGGGCCCGCCTCTACGAACGGGGGAAACTCATCGACCCCGATCCGGCGGTGACCGCTTACGTACGTCGCCGGCCCACCGTTCGCGGTTTCGCCGCCTTCGCCGAAACTCTCCAGTCCGATTACCTGGCCACCTATCCCAACCTCCCCGGCTGGCAACCTCCCCGCGAAAACCCCTGCACCGTCTTTCGGCAAATCCTCCTCCGGGGTGGGGACGAAAAGGACCTGGCCCGCGAGCTCCGGCGCATCGACCGCCTGTGGAACGAAGCGCTGGAACGCTATTTCGAAACCCATCCGGAAGTCAAACGAGGATGGAATATCTATCCCCGGTTCGACCGGGTCACCGGGACTCTGGGCGCACCCTTGGAAAAAGTCAACTACCAATCCCCCGAAACCTTAGGCTAACGAGCGAGGTCCGTGGATTTTAGGCGGAGTATTTTATCAATATCAATAAGGAGGCTTCCCCGGCGTGGCCACCATCCGGGTGCTCATCGCCGAAGACATGCCACCCATCCGGGAGTACATAAGCATGGTCATCGCCCACGAGCCGGATATGGAGGTGGCCGGCGCGGTGGGCACCGGCGGCGAGGCGGTAGATTTGGCCTTGACCATCAGACCGGAAGTGGTCTTGATGGACCTGGAGATGGAGACCCCCCGGGCCGGGGTGGAAGCCATCAGGGTCCTCGCCGAACGGGCTCCCGGCGTACGTTGCGTGGTTCTCACCCACTTCGGTGATGACGAGACGGTCTTCGCCGCCTTCGAAGCCGGAGCGGTGGACTACGTGCTCAAGAAGTCGTCGGCGGCGGAGATCGTCGAGGCCATCCGCGCCGCGGCCCAAGATATGTCCCCCATCCGCCCCCAGGTGGCCAAGATCATCAGGGCCGAGTTACGGGCCATGCGGTCGGCCCGCACGGCCCTGGTCAGTACGTTGAATATCGTCTACCGGCTCACCCCTTCCGAACTGAGCCTCCTGAAACTCCTGGCCGAAGGGAAAACCCAGGCCGAGATCTGTGCCCTCCGCCATGTAGAACCTTCGACCGTCCGGACCCACGTGGCCAATATCTTGAAAAAGTTCGGTGCCTCTTCGGTGCGGGAGGTGGGAGAACGCCTCCGACGGCTCGGGATCTTCGAGATCTTCACCGCGGAAAGCGATTAACGAAGCGCCTCCGTCCGTAACAAAAAGCGAACCTGGCCCTTGGCCCCGGTGGGTTTCCCGATGAAGTGATCGCAAGCGGCCACCCGGGCGGTCAGGACCTTTTTCGTCGCCGCCGCCCTGGCCAGTTCGTCCAGGGTCTCCTCCAGATCAGCGATGGTCTTTTGTGTGCCCTGGAGACGCATCTGCACGAGACCATCGCGCAGACTCTGGGTGCCATCACGGACCTGTTCCAGGCCGGTCCGAAGTTGCTCGAGTCCGGCGGCGAGCCGCATCAGCCCCTCTCCGGCCGTGGCCAGCCCGGGGACCTGCTGCCCCTCAAGCGGACCGCCGGAAAGGAGAACCTCTAAAGCCGTCCGGAGTTCCGTCAACGCTCCTTGCAACCCGGCGAGGAGGCCTTTACCGTCTTCGGTAAAACTCCCCATGCCCTGGCGCATGAGGCTGACCCCTTCCTTGGCGCGGAGGAGACCCTCGGCGGCCGTTTTGAGCCCGGGTACGTGGCGGCCCTCCAGTTCACCTCCCTCGGCCAGGACGCCCAGGGCGGTCCGCAGACGGTCGAGACCCGCCGTCATCTCGCCCGCCCGACCGGCGAATTCGTTCAGGGTGGCGATCCCTTCTTTCCCTTTCTCCACCCGTTCCACCATCGTCGTCAGTAATCTGGCGGTGGTTCCCAGACCGTCGATGGACTTTCCCCCTTCGCGGCTGCCGGCGGTGAGGGCGGCGAGGTCCTTTTCCTGCGCGGCGAAAAGACGCTGAAGTTCTTTATACTCTGGCGTATGTACCACCCCGGGGTAAGACTTGGCCAGCCCGGCCAGGGCGGTGGCCATCTCTTCCTGCCGGTTTTTGGCCGCCAAGGCCCGTTTGGCCTGTACCTCCACGGATGAAGCGGCCCGGCCGAGATATTCCTCGCTCGCCCCCAAAGCCTGGCCGAGTTCGTCAAGCGAGCGGATGCTCGAAGCCACCGGCGCCAGGTCGAAACGACCGAGCTCGGCCCGCATCCCGGCCATCACGGCCTGATGGGCTTCGATCAGGCGGCCCAAGACGGAAAGGCCTTCCTCCAACTCTGCCAAACCCTTCTCCAGCTCGGCCAACCGACCGAAAGCCGCCTCGACCCCCGTAAGGTCGGCCTTCGCCAGGCCGGCCAGACACCGGCGGACGATCTCCTGATGGGCTTCGTTGAGGCGGGCCAGATCCGCGAGGCCGGCCTGGATGGTTCCACTACCCGTGAAGAGATCTCCCTGCCCCCGGTAAAGCTTTTCCGTCCCTTCTACCATTTGGGCCAACTTACCATCCATGGTTTTAAGGCCTACGACAAAGGGCAAGAGTTGGTCCGTCCCCGGGACCTCGGGGAGGGGCGGAAGCATCGGCATAGCCGTGAAGTAGATCGGCTCGAGGCTCATCCCAGTTTTACTGGCCAGCCGCAGGGTAAGTTCGACCTCCGGGTAAGGAAAGACGAGCCAACTGAGCTTCATCGTAGCGCCGACGGCGGTGGTGTTCGCTTCCGGTGCCTCGATCCGGTGAAAACGGGTGGCCGGTACGTCGGTGGTGATGTTGACGGCCAGGGGGACGACCAGCTCTTCCAGGGTACTCACCGTCTCACCACGGGCGTTTTTGTAGCGCAACCATTCCTTGACCCGCAACCAGTTCTGGATGGTAATCCGGACCAGGAGTTCTCCTTTGGCGCCCGGGACCTTCGTGGCCGGTACTTCCCGACCGTCTAAAAAATAGGCGATCTTGATTGCAAAAGGTAAACTCCGGGTGGTCCGTCCCCGGTAGAAAAGATCTTTGTAGCCGCCCCGGCAATCGACCTGCCATAAGAGCCCACCCTGGACTTTCTTCGGCCTCTCCGGGCCCTTTACGTTCTCGATGGCGGTCAGATCCCCGGGATCGAAAACGGTCCTCGTCCCCGTGCCGTAAACGCGGAGCCAGTCGACGACGCTCAATTCCCGTGGACGGCCGTAAGGATCGAGCAGAGCGTAGACCGTCTCCCGATCTTCGATGGCCGACGTCCCATTGCCTGAACCGGGCTTGACCATGGCCACCAGCAAAAGGCAGATGATAAGAAGGATCATTCTTCGCCGGAACATGGTAGGGCCTCCTCTGCGGCTACGGCGCCTCCACGGGCGCCCGGCCATCGGAACGTGGTAAGGGTAATGATCCGGTTAAAACACAGAAGCAAGCCCGGAAGGACCAGGAGGACCAGACCGAGGGTAATGATCGCCCCCCGGGCGATCAAGGCCACCAGGCTTTTCACCAGGGCGAGGGAAGTGCCGAGATAGATCCCCATGGTGGCCACAAAGAGCGAGCCGGCACTGGTAATGGTCGCCCGGGCGCTTTCGCGCCAGGCTTTCACCATGGCCGTTGCCGGACCGGCCTTGGTGAGTTCTTCGCGAAACCTGGTGGTGAGCAAGACGGCATAGTCCACCGTCGCCCCCAGCTGGATGGCGCCGATGGCCACCGGGCCGAAATAGAAGAGCTCTTGCCCTAAATAATAGGTTATACCCTGATTGAACCAGATGGCCAGCTCCACCACGAGCATGAGCAAAACGGGGAAGGAAACAGAGAGGAAAGAAAAGGCAAGCGTGAGAAAGATCAACACCCAGGAAAGGAGATTCACCCGGGGTAAATCGGTGCGGGCGAGATTCGTTAGGTCGGCGCTAACCGCCGGACTCCCGGTCAAGAGGGCTTTCGCTCCGTAGGGCCGGAGGATGGCACGCGCCCGGGCGATCACGGCCGTCGTCTTCTTGGAGGTCGCCCGTTCGGTCAAGAAAATGATCGAATTGGTATATTCACCGGCCCGGAAAAACCCCCGCAACTTTTCCGGCAGAAAAAAAGAGGGGATGGCCGGATCCACCATCTGGTGATAGGTCATGATCCCTTTGACCCCCGGGAGGCGTTCTATTTCCGCCAAGATCGCTTCGAGCTCGTAGGGAGGGATCCCTTCGGTTACCAAGTTGATCGAGTCCACCGAGCCGAAACTCCGGCGGATCTCTTCCACGGCCCGAAGGGCCGGTAGACTGCTCGGATAGGTTTTTTCCATATCATAGGAGAGTCGCACGCGGTGGTAGCTATAATAGGCCGGGAAAAGAGCCAGCAAGAAAAAGGCCAGGGCGGGAAGGCGCGTCTTCGGGACCAGCCGGGCCCAGAAGCCCAGATCCGGAATTAAATAAGCATGTTGCCGGGCGAACAAATGACGGTCGGTTACAAGGAGAAGGGCGGGGAGAACGGCAAGACAGGAGGCCAGCGAAAAAACCACGCCACGGGCCAGGGTAAACCCCAGGTCGGCGCCGAGGCCATTGCGCATGGCGGCCAAAGCCAAAAAACCGAAAACGGTGGTGATGGCGCTGGCGAAGATGGCCGTGGCAGTTTGCCGAATGGCGATGACCATGGCCTCTTCGGGGAAATGAACGGCCCTTTCTTCCCGGTACCTTTCCCAGAGGAAGATGCAGAAGTCCAGAGAAACCCCCAGTTGCAGGGCGGTGGCCACCGAATTGGTGAGATACGAAATGCGCCGGCCGAAAAAGTAATCGATCCCCAGGTTCGCCACCACGGCGAATCCAAGAGTTAACAAAAAAAGGAAAGGAACGAGGGAGGAGGGGAGGGCCAGGAGCAAAACGACGAGGACCAGCCCCACGGAGATGGCCAAGATCTTCGGTTTTTCACGGTCGGCCAGTTCGCGCATTTCGGCCATGGCCACCGCCTGGCCACTGAAGAACATCCCGGGCCGGAGGAAGTTTTCGATGGTCCGGATGGCCGTCCGCGTGGCCTGGCTCGAACCGGGATGGGCGAAGACGATCTGGAGCATGGTCGCCCCACCCCGGAAGAACTGGTCGCGGATCGAGGCCTCCTGATAAAACTCGGGGACGACGATGTCGGTGAAGTCATCCACCCAGGAGACGGAACGCACACCGGGCACCCGCAATATCCGCTGATATAACCGCTCGAAATCCCATTCCGG
>JAAYXC010000201.1 GCA_012516115.1 Bacillota bacterium
ATTTCAGTTGCCCTTCGTCGATCGAAAAGGAGAAACCCCCGGGCCGCTTCCTCCGGTCGGGGTGAATCCCGTCTCGACGGGCTTTTGTTGGAAAACGAGCGTCTTCGTCGGGAGAACAATCGGCTCAATTACGAACTCGTTGTGCTCTATCAGTTTATCAATGCCCTGGGTAGTTGTCGTTCCAGCGAGGCCGTTTGCCGGGAATTTATCGCCACCGTGCAGCAAAGCATTAATCCTGAGGTAAGCGGTCTTTTTCTCTTAGAGGGAGGGAAGATGCGCCTGGCCGCCCACCACGGGCTGGAGCATCTCCTTTCCTTCGAATTCGAAGGGGAAAAAGGTTTGCTCGGCTGGGTGGCCACCAATCGCCGGGAGATCCTGGTGAACGAAACGGCTGCGGACGGCCGTTTCCCCGAGATCGGCCGACCGCCGTTCGCCCCTTTCTTTCGGGCGGCGGTGGGTCTGCCCGTCCTGTGTCAGGACAAGCTTTTGGGCGTGGCCGTAATGGGTCGGAGCAACGGAGTTTTCATCGAGGACGAAGTAAGGCTGCTTTTCATCATCGCCAACGAGGCCGGGCTTTACCTCCAGAACTTGCGTCTTTACGAAGAAGTGGCCAGGCTGGCGGTACGGGACGGTGTGACCGGGCTTTTTAATCATCGGTATTTCTTTACCGAACTCTAGCGATGGCTGGAGAAGGCCCGCCAAGAGGGGACACCCCTGTCGCTTTTGATGATCGACATCGACCGGTTCAAGCCTTTTAACGATCGTTTCGGTCATTTAACCGGTGATGCGGTCCTGGCCGAGGTGGCCCGCCTCATCGAAGCCCAGTGCGATCAGAGCGCCGGTGAAGTGGCGGTGAGGTATGGAGGAGAAGAGTTCGCCGTCATTCTGCCGCGGACGAACGCAGAAACCGCTTTCCGCCGGGCTGAGGAGATCCGCCGGGCGATAAGAGATTTCCGTTTCTCCATTCCCGGTGGACAGAAGGCCCGCTTGACGGTGAGCATTGGCCTCGCCACCTACCCCGAGCATTTTGGCCAGCCAGAAGTAAGCGTGAGCGAACTCATCGCTTTGGCCGATGAACAACTGCTCGTCTACGCCAAACACGGCGGCCGCGACCGCGTGTGTCGACCTGAAGATATCTTCCTCAAGTAAAAGCATGACCTCCTTGCTGCCGGTAAGCCGGCTCGATGAGTCTTGACTTCTCCGCCCTGGAACGGGCTTTAAGGTAGCGTTCATGCATTGACCTTTTGGTACTCACGGCGAGCCGGTAAAGGCATCCTCATGCACGTCCCTTCGGTAAGATTTCGCCCAAAGCGTCCGATCTCCCTTCGGTAAGATTTTAGCTGAGCGACTGCGGGTCCTTGACGAGTTTGGACGAATATGATATAATATTAGCGAAACGTTTAGCTAAACATTTAGCCAAAAGGAGCCATTAATTACCTTGGGCTCTCCACCGCGAAAACCATCGAAGGCCACGCTGAAGGATGTCGCCCGCAAGGCCGGGCCCTCCATTGCCACGGCATCAGTGGTTTTAAGCCAATCCACCAGCAAATACGTGAGCGAAGAACTCCGGCGGCGGGTGCTTGAGGCGGCACGTTATTATAACTACCGTCCCAACCTTTCGGCGCGGAGGATGAAAGGAAAAAACGGTCGTTCCCTGGCCATCCTCGTCCCCCAGTTTGAAAACTTCTTCTTTAATCGCATCGTCATCGGGGCGGAGAATTACGCCAATGCCCGGGAATACATCCTCTCCATCTACTCCACGCTTGACGAAGAAGAAAAAGAAATCCGGTTCATCGAGAACCTCATCTCCAGCGGAGTGGACGGGGTCCTCATCAGTCCTTCCCGGTATGAGAGGCGGTCGGTGGCGCTTTTAAAAGAACTCGGCATTCCGTACGTGGTGGTCGACCGTCCGGTGGCCGGGGTGGAACACGACCAGGTCGTCGTGGATAACTATGAGGCCGCTTATAAAGGTACGAAATACCTCTTGCAAAACGGTCACCGCCGTCTCGCCCTTTTCGGCTGGAAGAGCGATTTAAGCACCATCACCGATCGCATCAAGGGTTTCCGGGCGGCCGTGGCAGAGGCCGGCCTCGCCCCTGCGGAGGTGGCGGTCTATGAAACGGAAAGGACACGGGAAGCCGGTTACGAATTGGCCTTGCGAGTCCTTCGCCAACGGAGGTTTACGGCCATCTTCGCCGCTTACCACCCGATCGCCGAAGGGATCGTGGATGCGTTACACACGTTGAAGATCAAAGTGCCCGATGAAATCTCGCTGCTGATTTACGGCAACCCCACCTGGGCTTCGATCACTACTCCCCGGTATTCGTGCCTCGTCCAGCCAGATCTCGAGGTGGGGCAAAAGGCGGCGGAGCTCATCATCGAACGCCTCGAAAATCCCGATCGTCCTTACGAACAGCATGTGCTTCCGACTCGTCTGGAGATCAGGGAATCGGTAAAATACCTTACCCCGGTTGTTCTTTAAAAAATCGTTTCTCATTAAGGTGGGAGATGATTTTTGGGGAGTTTTTCGATTATCAGCTTTCCTTGGAAACGAGGGAAGAATCAAAATATTGAAAGGAGGCGAAAAAAGGCGCTTCGTTATTCTCATCCAGGTTAATTCTCAGGACACAAGGAGGTATTCACCGTGAAGAAAAGATTATGGTCTTTCGTCATCGTGGGTTGTCTGGTGCTTGTCGCTTCTTCGCTGGGTTTGGTGAGTACCTATCCAAGCAAACCGGTGGAGATCATCGTCCCCTGGTCGGCCGGGGGGGCCACCGATGTGCTCTTCCGCGCTCTGGCCGCAGTATTTCCTAAGTATGCCAACAATCAACAGCTCATCGTGAAGAACGTGCCGGGCGGGGGCTCGGTCATGGGCTTCATGGAGGCCATGTATGCGCCGCCGGATGGGTATACCATTCTCGGTACGGCCAGCCCCATGGTCTCCAAGACCAATATGGAGAAGGTAGATTTTACCGTCACGAGCTATGAACCGGTGATCCTCGTCGTCGACAACCCGTGCTATCTCTTGGTCCCCGCCGATTCCAAGTATAAAGATCTCCGTGACTTTGTAGCCGATGCCAAGAAACGCCCCGGTCAGATCAACGTGGCCAACGGAGGGGCCGGTGGCGGGACGCACTTCGCGACCCTGGCTTTCCAGAGTTTTGTCGAGATCAAGCTGAACCATATTCCGTTCGCCGGTGGCGGGCCGCAGGTCACCGCCCTCTTGGGCAAACAGGTTGACGCCTCGATGAACTCGGCGCCCGAGGGCCTTCCGCAGGTGCAAGCCGGGCAACTACGGATGTTGGGTGTCTTCGGCGACGAAAGGCTAAAAGGTTTCCCCAATGTTCCTACGGCCAAAGAACAAGGCATAAACTTCACCTTTACCATGTGGCGCGGGGTAATGGCCCCCAAGAACACCCCGGCGGCCATCGTCAAGCAGCTTCACGACATCTTTAAGAAGTGCATGGAAGATCCGGAGTTCAAGAAGAAAGCCGATGAGCTGAGCCTCGAGCTGCGCTACATGGATGGACCCACCTTCGGTAAGTTCATCTTGGCCGAGGATGAACGGTACCGCAAGATTTGTATCGAGGAGAAACTCGGCACGAAATACGGCAAATGACGCTACTTCCCTCGGGGAGGGGGGTTGCAGCACCCCCCTCCCCTTCGCCTTGCGCGCTGGGGGAAGAAGGGAGTTTTCTTTAAAAGAGGTGTAGCTCTTGACGCGTCTGGAAGAGGTTCTGGTCAAGGAAAAACGGCTCCATCGGCTCATGGAGGAACTGGGTCTCCAGGGGATCCTCCTCAAGAAGCAACCCAATTTTTCCTGGTTTACGGCCGGTGGTCTGAATATGGTCGGGATGGCCACCGAAATGGGGGTTACTTCCCTTTTGATCACGCGAAAGGGCCGCTATGTCATTGCCAACACCATAGAGGCCAACCGTATGATGCAGGAGGAAGGCCTTTCCGAACTTGGTTTCGAACTATTGACGCATGAGTGGTATCTGGATCGCGAGGCGGAACTGGTGACCGGGGTGGTCGGGGATTTAGCCGAAGGCGGTGCGGATACCGGATTTGCCGGCACGCGGAACCTGGATGGCGAGATCAAACGCCTCCGCTACTCGTTGACGCCGGCGGAGATCGAGCGTTATCTCTTCTTGGGCGAAAAGCTCTCCGCCGCCCTGGAGAAGGTCATTTTCAACGATCTTCGTCCTGGCGACAAGGAATCTGAGGTGGCCGGCCGTTTGAGCGCCGAACTCTGGCGGGAGCGGATCGATCCGACGGCCTTCATGGTCGCCGCCGACGAACGCGCGTTTTTATACCGGCATCCCATTCCCACCCAGAAGAAGATCGAAAAATACGTGATGATCTGTGTTAACGCCCGTTACAAAGGGCTGATTACCACCGTGACGAGACTGGTCCATTTCGGGCCGCCTCCTCCGGAGCTCTTGCGCCAGATGGAGGATAACGTGGAGATCGAGTGCCGGATGATCGCCGCCACCAAGCCGGGAGCTCTTGCGGCCGACGTCTTCCAGGTGGCCGTCCGGGCTTATCAGGAACTCGGTTACGGTGATGAATGGCAAAAACATCACCAAGGTGGGGCTATGGGATATTATGCCAGGGATACCAGGGTTACGGCCGCCACAAAGGAGCCCGTTGAGGAGAACCAGGCCTATTGCTGGAATCCTTCCATCAGCGGCACCAAGAGTGAAGACGGCTTTATCGCCACTTCCACCGGCCCCATCTTCATTACCAAACCCTTGCGGTACCCCAGGATCGAAAAGACCGTCGGGGGGATCACCTTCGCCAAGGCGGGCCTGCTGGTTCTGCCTTGAGCCACCAGAACGGAAAAACCGCGTGAAGACGCGGAAATTTTTCGGAGGTTGTGACTAATGAAAAAATGGGAAAGGCTGGCCGCTTTACTCCTCACCGGCGGGGGGGTGGGGGCGGCGATCATGGC
>JAAYXC010000202.1 GCA_012516115.1 Bacillota bacterium
GACCCTGAAAGAGTTCCTCGAAGAAAATCCCCTGGCCGCCTAAAGCGGCCCAATATCGAAGCCCTGGCCGATACCGCCGGCCGGGGCTTCGGCGGTCTTGAGGCAATAACACACTGACGACACACTGACGACACACTGACCAAAAGACAACAAAACCGCCGGGAACGCGACCCGGCGGCACCAAAGGGGTGTTAAAGTTGACCTCTACTCAAAGTTTATCACAGAATCGACCGGAATCGCAACCGGGCGGCCCGGGCGGTCAGGTGGTTCCACTTCCCGTGGAAGCCCGCCATGAGATTGCTCGTGCGGTCCGCTTGCTTTTCGACCCTGGGCAGGTGGTGGAGCTACGCATTCCTAAGACCCCCAAGAAGACGGTAAGCGGCTACTTCGACGATCATGAGAAGCTTGTCAAAGCGGCCGTGGCGGCGGACAGGAACGCCGAGGAAAAAAAACTCCCCGGCATCTACGTTACCTTAAACCCCTGCGACCCGGCTCTCCTGGCTCGGGCGGCGAATCACCTGCGGCCGTATGCTGAGACCACCACCGCCGACGCGGAGATTCTCGGACGCCGATGGTTCCCCATCGACCTTGATCCTGTTCGCCCCGCCGATATTTCAAGCACTGACGCGGAGCATGAGGCGGCCTTGGACCGGGCGCGGCGCGTGCGGGATTGGCTGAGGGAGCGGGGATGGCCGGAACCTGTTTTCGCGGATAGTGGGAACGGAGCACATCTTCTTTATCGCATCGACCTGCCGAATGATTTGGAGGCCCTGGCGCTGGTGAACCGTTGTCTTTCGGCTCTGGCCCTGGTTTGGGATGATGAAGTGGTGGCCATCGATCAAAAAGTGGCCAATGCGGCCCGGATCTGGAAGCTACCCGGCACGATGGCCCGCAAAGGCGATAACACGACCGAGCGACCGCATCGCCGGAGTTTCATCCTTGACGCCCCGGCCGTCCTTGAAGTGGTTTCCCGAGATCTCCTGGAGACACTGGCCGCGACCTATCCCGAGGAAGAAAAACTCGTCCCCTCGGGGCGAAAGGGAACGTTTGACTTGGAGCGGTGGATCGAGGAGCACGGCCTTCCGGTAGTGTCAAGGCGGCCCTGGCAGGGGGGCGAAAAGTGGACCTCAACCCCTGCCCGTTTAACCCGAATCACATAAACGATTCGGCCTATATCGTTAGATTCCCGAATGGCGCCATAGCGGCCGGGTGCCATCATAATTCGTGCCAAGGCAAGGGATGGCCCGAGCTTCGGAGCATCTATGAACCCGGATGGCAGGAGGCCCGGAAGGAGAAAAGGGAATCCGCCGGCGAATCCGCCGGCAAAGAGGAGCGAAAGTCTCAAGCTGATCTTCTGGTGGAGCTGGCCCTGGCCTCCGGCGCGGAGTTCTTCTGTGACGAGACAGGAGACACTTTCGCGGCCATCCCGGTTCACGGTCACCGGGAGATCTGGCCCATCCGGGGCGGAGACAAGCCCTCCCGCCACTTCCGCCGGTGGCTTATTCGGCTCTTCTTCGAGGCCACCGATGGAAAGACCCCTAACTCTGAGGCCATAAGCCAAGCCTTCTCCGTCCTGGAGGCTTGGGCCGCCTTCCGCGGTTCTCCGCGCCGTCTTCATCTTCGGGTGGCCGAGGAGGCCGGCGTCTTCTGGTATGACCTGGCCGATCCTTCATGGCGGGCCGTGCGCATCACCCCCGAAGGATGGGAGGTAGTGGAGCGGCCGCCTATTCACTTTCGCCGGTTCGCCAACACGGCGCCGCAGGTTACTCCCGAGCGGGAAGGAGACTTAAGGGATCTCCTCCGATTCGTCAACATCTCCGCCGGCGACCCCAGGAAGATGGAGATCACCGATGATGAGCTTCTTCTTCTGGTCTACTGCGTGGCGGCCCTCGTCCCCGGCATCCCCCAGCCCATCCTCGACGTATACGGCGAGAAGGGCGCCGGGAAGTCCATGGCTATGCGCTTCATTCGCGCGCTGATTGATCCGGCCGTGGAACCCCTCCTCGTCCTTCGCGGAGACGAGCGGGAGCTGGCCCTGCTCTTGGCTCATAATTACTTCCCGGTATTTGACAACCTTTCCCGGCTTTCCGAGTGGGAATCTGACATGCTATGCCGGGCGGCTACCGGCGGAGGCCTGAGCGTCAGACAGCTATACTCCGACGACGAGGAACGCATCTTCTCCTTCTGCCGACCCGTGGGGTTGACGGGAGTTCATCTTTTAACGGGCGGGACGGACCTAATGGACCGATATCTCTCGATCAAACTGGAGCGCATCGCCAAGAGATCCCGGAAGAAGGAGACGGCCCTTCGGGAAGAGTTCGAGCGGCTCCGGCCCAGGCTCTTTGGCGCGATGCTGGACGCCCTCTCAAAGGCGATGGTCATTTATCCCGGCCTGGAATTCGAGGAACTTCCGCGAATGGCTGACTGGGCAACGTGGGGGGCGGCCATTAGCGAGGCCCTCGGTTTTGGCGCCAAACGGTTCATGGCGGCCTATTGGAAGAACATCGGGGCGATGAATGACCGCCTTCTTTCAAGTCATCCGGTGGCGGCGGCGGCGATCGCCCTTTTGGAGGATCCGAAGCTTGCCCCAGAAGGGAAGTGGAAGAGCACGCCCGGAGAACTGCTGAAAAAGCTTGATGAAATCGCCGCCAAGGAGCGGATTGACACAAAGGCGAAGTCCTGGCCGAAGAGTGCTAATTCTCTTAGTCGGCGGCTTCATGAGCTGAGATCAAACCTTGAAGATGCTGGGATTCACCTAGAAATAGGCAGAGAAGACGGCGGCAAACGTGAGCGATATGTCAGCCTAGAAGACGTAAAAATATCGTCCCAATCGTCCCAATCGTCCCAAACGGCGTCAAATCAAAAAAATCTCCGGGACGATCTTAGGGACGATATCGGAGATCGAGGCTCCTTAATATCGTCCCTGGGAGAAGAAAGGAGCGATCCCAGGGACGATATCGGGGACGATTTTAGGGACGATATCGATCAAATATCGTCCCTGAACGAATTAAGTAATGATGCGGTTTTGGGACGATGGGACGATAGGGACGATAAATCTTCCTTGCTCTTGGAAGAGGATGATGATTCTCCATGGTGACCGAAGACCGCGACTTTAAGGCTTGCCTAGCCCGTGCCAAGACCGCACCGCCACCGGATGCCTGCCCGGTTTGCCGGGAGAACCGATGGTGGATCCACCCCGTCACGGGCCGGCGGATCTGCGGGACGTGCCATCCCGACCCGGAAGGCGGCGCCGGCCGAAAGGCGGAACGGGCGGCGTAGTCGGCATGGAGGCCGCCGTCCAGGTTGACGGCCGAGGCGGCCAAGCCGACCGGGCGGATGCGTCCCGACGCGGCGGATGCTCATGATAGAATGGATCCGAGGTGGGAACATTGACGGCTCTATCAGCTTCCGCGCCATCGGCGGCGCCGATCTGTCCGCGCTGTTCATCCCAGGATGGGCCGGTCCGGCTCCTCCGGCAGGCTCATGCCGGGTGGCGATGCCCGAAGTGCCTTCTCCGCTTTCTGAATCCCGTTCCGATGAGCGGAGAATGGCGTCCGCCGGGAGTTTGCCCGATGTGCAAGGAAAAGGGCGAGGAACGACCGATGGTTTGGCTCGATGGCCAATGGGAATGGTGCCCGACGTGCAATTTTTCGCGGCAATTCTTGACCGAGGCGCAAAAGGCCCGGACTGAACAGGTAACCCGGCGAGATGTCAAGGCAGAGAATTTGATAACTTTGCGCGGCCATAGCGGAAGCCGAGGAACGAAGCGAAAAAAACGCGGCGGCGAGAAGAAAAAAATCCCGTTCGTGCCTTGGTACGCTAAATGACCCCCGACGTATAAAATCTTTGAACCCTTTTCGTTATAGACCGGCAGCAGAAATCTTTTTTTCGCCCGCGAGTTTTGGGTATGGGGGTTCGCGGGAGTGGGGCGAGGCGGATGCATCCGATAAGATGACACACTATAAAGGGATGCCGTTCATCCCCGTTAAGCTTTTCCGCAGGTAGAACGGCGGTTAAGGGATGCCGGGTAAGGGATCATCCCGGCGTTTAAACCGGCGATGACAAACGATTTAATGGCCCGGGACGTATCCGGCGGGCGGCTTCTTCAGGTGGTGAAAGATGCCTAAAGACGCGATGATGTGGCAATCAATACCCGGCGATATAGTAGAAGGGCGACCAGCCTTGAATATTGACAGATTGCATTCTTCCGGCCTTCTCTACCTGGATTCCTCCAGGTGGTGGTGGAAGGTTGGGCCGGGCGCGACGTGGTCGGTAGCGATGCGATGGGAAGAGGGCGAGGGCCTTCTTCGACTTAGCTTTGCCCTTCCTCGGGGCGGCATCCTTGTTCACGTCGAGCAAAGCATCCCGGTGACCGAGACGGGATGCAGATACGGCGGCGCGCGGCCGTGGTTTATCTGCCTTGGGCGGCCCGGCGGTCAGGGATGCGGGCGAAGAGTTGGGAAATTGTACCTGGCCAAGGACGGCTTCTTTCTTTGCCGGTTCTGCGCGGGATTGAAATATTCCTGCCAGTATGGCCCCAGGCGGCGGCGAACGGCGGCCGACAAGTGAAAATTCCAGGTTTCCCCATCCCCCCGGGTGGCCACCGGCGGCCTTGCTCCAGGACCGGGCGGGGTACCCATCTTCGATACATGGCAAAAAATTTGGATTTTCGTGGAATTTTTCCTCTCATCCTTGGATTGATGTCAAAAATTCCCAAAAAGCCTTGATCTTCTTGGGCTTGACACGTCCATATCTTCATGTTAAAGTATTACCGAAGGTATCACTTAAAGAAACACAAAGGAGGTTTAACCCGATGCCTGAAACCGTTTCTTTGAAACTCCCTGCGCGGCTCTCTTTAATTGAGATCGACGAGGCGGCCTTTATCGCTGGGATGAATCGAAACGCTTTTATTACCCGCGCGGTGGAATTCTACATGGGTTTTGACCCCGATCTGGTAGGCATGCTTGAGCGGTACGCGGCCATGCTTCGTCTTCCTGAGTCCCTGGTGGCCCAGAACATTCTCATCCGCCGATTCGCCGAGGTGGCCGCCTTGGCCGAAGTTCGCGGCGCGGACGCGGCGGCCTTCGATGAATTCCGCTTGGACGCGAACGGCTTGAAGACTGGCAAAGCCTTATTTGACGAACTCAAGGCCCGGTTCACTCGGGAAGAGCGTGCCCGCCTTTTCGATGAGATGGCCAAAAGCGAAGACGCCACCGGCGAACGTCTCCGGCGAATCGAAAAAGTCCTTCGCGCGGCCGGAATCCCAGAAGACGAGGCCGAGGCCCTCAAGGCCGCCGTGGTCTGGGCGGCCCGGAACCAGGTGAAGACGACTTCCGGCCCCGAGGCGGCCGATGTGCCCGACCCGGGAGACGGCCCGGGCGGCAAGAAGTAAAAGGTGGCGACCGGTGATGGCGGCGGTGGTAGCGGAGAAAAAGGCCAAGGCCAAGCCAGATTGGGAGGAAGCGGCCGAACGTGGCGACTTCGAGGCGGCCGTCCTGGCCTTGGCCCGGCGGAGGGACTGGCTCTCGTTCGCGGAGGTGGCCCGGTTTTTCGCCGAGTTTTGCCCGGCCGACCCCTGGGCCGAGGTTCTCCTTCCGGGTGGGATAGTCCTTTGGTCTGGTCTCCCTGTACCCCTTGCCGAAGCGGTGGCGGCTCTCCTCCGGGATGGCCGGATCTATGCCTGGCCGGTTTCGCCCCTTGTTTACTTTGTGGACGGCCGATTTCTCGACCTGCCGATAATCACCCCGTCACCCCGTGGCCGGTGGACGTGGCCCAAGCCCGGCGATGCTCCTCGGTGGTGGCCCGTGGCTCTGCGACTGGCCCGGCCGGTAAGTTATAACAAAAGATGGAAGGAGGTTCGTGCTGCGTGATTACCTTGAATCCCCTGCCTGCTTCAACCGGGCGAGTAACCTGCATTAACAAAGAGCGTCGATGGCTGTTCATTCGTGATGACAACCGGCCGCAGGAGGTTTTTCTCCCCCGTAACGAGTGGCGTGGGAGCGAAGCGGAGTGGGCGGCCTTGAAGATCGATGACCGGCTCCGCTACCGAGTAGCCCTGAATCACCGGATCCCGAACCGCTTTCTAGCCGTTCTGGCCGTGCCCGAGAACGCGGGCGGCCGATGGAGTGATGACCCCGTGACTGTCGATCCGCGGGAGGCCCTGACGGGCCGCGTGATTTCCTGGTGGCCCGAGCGTCAATATGGCTTCCTGCGCGAGGACCGGAGCGGCCGCGAACTTTACTTCCAGATTGCCGAGGTTCCCGAGGCCCTGCGGGACCGGATTCGGACCGGCGCGCGGGTGATTTTCCGACTGGAGGAGGACCTGGCCCGGCCCGGGCGGATTCAAGCGGTTTCGGTCCGGCCGGCCGCGTAAGAGGAGGGAGAGGGATGGGCTTTTTTCCAGTTGACGAACCGGGCCGGATCGCCGTGGCTCCGAGGAGTTTCGGCGTGGTAACAGATATGGCGGAGCACGGCCGATATGCCTTCGTGGCCGACGGCCCGCGCGGGATAAGGCTCGTTTTCCCTCGGTGGGCGCTGCTTCGCCGGGAGGACTGGGATAAGCTCTCTCTAGGGACGAGGCTCCAATATCACCTGATTCCATCAACCCGGCGCGTGGGGGCTTTCCTGCCCTACCAAGCCGAGATCCTGCCCGAGGGCGCGGAACCAGAGGCGGATAAAAAAATCGAATTTATCCCCGACGGTTCGCTATCCGAGGGAGTGATCACCGGCTTCCTTCCTGGGAAGCCCGTGGGGTTCGTAGTGGACGCCCAAATCCATCGGCCTGCCAGCTTCACGCGCCGGAGCTGTCGGGATAGAGATGCCTGGGATGTCTTAAGGCCCGGGATGACCGTTTGCTACTTCCTTATTCGGTCTGCCCACCCCTCCGCGCCACCCAACGCCCTGGCCGCCGTGGACGTGGCCCCGTTTGGACCGGAGGAGGCGGCGGAGGACCGGGCCGACTTAAACGAGACAACCACCGGCGACCTTATGGCCGCCGTGGCATAGACCCGGCCGTACGAGCTGGAGAGCTGAAGCGGCCGCCGTGCCGAGTACTGGAGAGTGCCGGCGCGGCCTTGCTGGCCGGACGTGACGGCCACCGCGCGATGCTGGAGAGCATCCCGGGCGGCGAGTGCTGGAGAGCACGGGCCGAGCGGACGGAAGTCATGGGGCGACGTGACAAAACTACCAATAAGGGAGCGTGGTTTCTCTATGACCCTTGAACAGATTGAGGCCAGGATCTGGGAAAGAGAGGCCCGGAAAAAAGAACTGGCCAAGAAGATTAAAGAAACCGATGATGTTCGCGAACTGCGGGAAATCAATGAAGAGATTGACCGCCTAAACAATGAACTCATTGAACTTCGCGGCCGGTTGCCAGTTGGGCCATTGCGGCCCGTAGCAAGCTTTCCCTACGGCCTGGGCGGCGGCGATGCGACCGCTAATATCATCAACAGAGGAGTGGGAACGAGTATGCATCTATCTAAAGAACTTCGCGCGGCCCTGGAGGAGAAAGGGCGGCTTCTCCTGGAGCGGCGGGCCGTGACCTTCACCCAGGAGGAGGCGGCCGAACTTCGAGCGATTACCGTAGCTTCTGGGACTGTGGTCACCGGGAAGGCCGTCTCTCCGGAGATTACCCCCGCGTTTCAACAGGTTTCGTCCCTGGTGGACCTGGTAAACTCCCCGGTTCTCATCGGCGCGGAATCGTATCAGAAACCCTTCATGGTTTCGGCCGGCACGGGCGGTTATACGACCGAAGGCGCGGCGTATACCGATGCGGAACCGACGTTTGATTACGTGAGCATCGCCAAGGCGAAGATTACGGCCTATGCCGAGATCTCCGAGGAACTCAAGCGATTATCCCCCGCCGACTACGCGACCGCCGTTTTTAACGCGGTTCGTGATGCGGTCCGGAAGAAGCTGGCCAAAGAGATCGTTCTGGGCGATGGTGCGACCGGGCATCTCGTCGGGATCTATAATGCGCCGGCGAACGTCATGCCCCCCGTGGCCGTGGATCTCGAGATCGGCGCGATTGACAAGGACGCTTTAGATAAGATCGTCCTGGCCTACGGCGGCGATGAGGCGGTGGAGCTGGATCAGCCCTGCCTTATCCTGAACAAGGCCGACTTGGCCGCGTTCGCGGCGGTCCGCGCGACCGATGGGAAGAAACTCTATACCATCGAGTACAACGGCGGGATCGGGACGATCTCCAGCGATGGAAGCTTCAAAGTCCGCTTCGTGATCAATTCGGCTTGCCCGGCCCTCTCGGCCGCCGGGACGCCCGCCGGGACGTTGACCCTGCTCTATGGCTATCCGGCCTCCTACGAGATGCCTTTGTTTAGCAACCTGGAGGTTCAGGAATCGGCTGATTACAAGTTCAAGGAAGGCCTGGTGGCCATCAAGGGCATGGTCATGGTGGGTGGCAATGTTGGCCGGTACAAGGGCTTCGTGCGGGTGAAGAAGGCCGCGTGACGCGCCCCCGGCTGGTAGAAAGGCGAGGGAGGAGACCCGCTCCTCCCTCTTTTTTGCGGCCGCGCGGCCAGCCCCAGGGGAGGCGGGCCGTTCTTCCTCCTCTCCTCCTCGGGGACATACCTCTCCCGGTATATCTCTTCCCTCCGAGAAACACGGCGGCCGTCCCTGGGTGGGGGCGGCCCCGAAAAAGATGACGCGCTAGGCGGCCTTCTGGGCGGCGATTCTCCACCGGTGAAGGTTTTTACACGTGCCCTATTCCTGACCGCGGCTCCCTGGGCCGCGCGGCGGTGGAGGCGAAAAAAGAAACCGCCTTTGCGCGGTCCTCCTCGGATAGTTGCTCGGGTGGAGTGGTTACCAGATGATGGATACCCAAAACGCTCATTTGAGCCTTTTGAGTATCCATATTTTGGAATTCCTCAAGCCAGCGATTCACTGTCTGCTGGGCAATTCCCGTTTCCTCCTCGATCTCCGTCTCCGTTTTCCCGCCGAGATACAACGCGAGGACCTGGACGCGGTGGTCATTCTTCCCGCGCTGGTTCGTCTCCGCCGGATTCAAGGAACCGCTTAAGTTCGCTTTCAGGGATGCGGAGAAGGGTGCCTATTTTTTTGGCCTTAATTCGGCCTTCTCGGACCCACCGATAAAGTGTTTCACGGTTAATTTTAAGCAGGTTTGCCACTTCTTCGGGTGTATAGTACTGCTCCATGGGATTCCCTCCTCTTTGATCATACCACGGCCTATCCAAACCCTCAAGAACTACTTGACTAGTGACATCGGTTCTAGTATGCTAGAATAGGATGTAATCGGTCAGCATAGGAGAAGAATGGACGGTAAAGGAGGGATACCCATCATGAAGCCCCGGCCCGACACTTGCGATAACCGGTCTTGCCAACACTTCGGCCGCCTTCCCTGCGGATGGCGGACCGGCTGCACTCTCGGCCGCCGGTGGCCGGGCCGCGGCGTTCCGTGCCCCTGGTTCGCCCCGCGCCGGCGGTCCGCGAGTGGGAGGGCGACGGTCAGCCAATACCCGAAATGGTGGAAAGGAGGTGAAAACACCGTGGCCGACCCGAAGAAGCCCTGCGAAAAGGTGGTCATCGACGTGAAGACCCTTTACGGCGACACGGCGAAGCTGGAGCGGATCTCGGACTACGTGAACCTGGCCCTTGCCATGGCCGGCGAAGGGAAGGAGGTGGTCATCACCGGCCAAGGACCGGTCTGGTTGTATCTTGCCATCGCCCACGCCTTGCACGGCCGGGCGGTCCGGCTTCTCTACGATTCCCCTACGACCGGCCCTTTCGTGATCTTTGACCACGACCCGTATTGACCCCGTGAAAAACAAAGAGGAGGTTTTTAAATGCGTCAGGTTATCGGCGGAAAACTTTATGACACGGAGAAGGCCACCCTGGTGGCGAGCGACCGCTATTGGGACGGCCAGAACTGGGACAGGAACGGCCGTAATCTTTACTTATATCGGACGGCCAAGGGTAATTTCTTTCTTTACCGTACAACCCGATGGCAGGGAGAACGCGACACCATCACCCCGATTTCGCGGGAAGAGGCTATGGAGTACTACGAATCCTTGCCGGAGCACGAGATGGACTACGAGGAAGCCTTTGGCGTGGCCCCGGAGGAGGCTTGACGATGGCAAGGGCAACGGTAAAGAGAGCGGCCCCCGGGGCCGGGACGGCTCCGGTATGCGCGGAGGCGGTCTTCAAGCGGGCGAGTGGTGAAGGTTACATCCTTATGGCCGTCACCCTGGCCCCGGGCCAGGATTCGATCTTCGATGGAGTGGGCCGGCTCGGCCTGGTCCTCCTGGACCGAGACCAGGCGGCCGCGTGGGCGGAGGCCCGAGGGATCCCCGACGCCCTGGCCCGGCTCGACGCGGGCGAAAGATTGGTCTGGGAAGGAGGCGCGAGGGAATGCCGGGCGAGAATCTGACCTTCGCCACCAAGGGCGAGGCCCTGAAAGCTGGGTTTATCCCCGCCAAGGTTCGGACGGTGGAGCGTTACCGTGGCGGCCGGATCTACATTGCCGACGTTTCCGGACCGAATGCCTTCGGCTACGAGTTCGCCCTTCGCGCCGAACTGAACGGCCGGACCCTGGGAACCTTCGCTCTCTCCCGGAGCATCTGGCTCACCGAGGCGAGGAACAGAATCGGCCAACCCGGAGCGTTTACCGTGATGTTCGCCCCCGAGGACTTCGACCGGGGACTTCGGGCGGCCCGGGAGGCCATCGACAAGGCACTAGAAAGGAGCGAGGGAGCATGACCGAGAATGCGGCCAAGACCTTATCCCCGGAAGAACGGCAGAAACTCGAAGCCGAGATCATGGAGGTCTGCCGAAACAAGCCAGAGATCGTCCTGGCCACCAGCGTTCTTCTCGACGTGATTAAGGTCCTCCGGGAAAAATTCGGTTGGACTGACGACCGGCTCCACGAATTGATTCAAGCTTTATGGGATATGACGGAGGGAGCGGAAACGGAATCCTAGACGCGGCGCGGGATTATAACTCGTATACATGACCACAACGGCGACCACAACCCAGGCAGAAAACCTTAGTTTTTGGTGGAATTTTAAGCCAGGAAGAAGATAGCAAACATGCGAAAAATCAACGTTTTAGAACATGGTAGGATCCCCCAGAATGCCTTTCTAAGTAATCGTAATCAGCAGGTTGTCCGTTCGACTCGGATCGTCGGCTCCAGAACCCACAAGGGTTCGCGGAAATTACCGCGAACCCTTTCGCTTTTCTTCCCCCTCAGGTCGAAGAAGGGGGAATTACCCATTCTCCGCCTCCGTTCGGCCTTCCCCTGCCCTGAGGAAGATCGTTTCCGGGGTGATCCCGTTTTCCTCCAGCATCCGGATGACCTCTTTCTGCCGGGGGCACCAGACGATCTGGCGATCCCGGCAAAGCCGGGCGAGAAAACCGGCCGTGAGGGAAAGTCGATCCGCGTCGAGCTCGGCGAAGGGATCGTCGAGGAGAAAAGGCGGGTGGCGATGGCCGGCTAATTTTTCGGCCAGGGCCACTTCCATGGCCAGGCGGAGCTGGGCGAGGCTCCCGGACGAGAGATCCGGGACGGAAAGGAGTTCGCCGGTGGCCGGGTCCACCACGCCCACCCGGAGCCCTTCGGAGTCAACCGTCAAGCGGACCTCACGGTACCGACCGCCGGTGACCTCGGCCAGGATCTCTCCCATCCGGCCGGCGAGTTCCGGAGGGACCGACGCTCCATCCGCCGGGGGAACCGGACCGCTGGAAGGGACGACCGGGGGTCTCTCTTCTCCGCGTTCCCTTTCCTTGGCCCCTTCGGCCATGGCCGTCTCTATTTCGGCCAGCCGGAGACGCGTTTCTTCGTATTGCGCCCTGAGCCGGGCTTGGGCCTCCTCCAGGGCGGCGAGCTCGGCCGGGTCGAAACGGGCGGTCGGGAGCGCGGCGAGACGCCGGACGAGGTCCTCTTCCTGAGACCGGAGGAGTTCCGGCGCGAGAGAGGGAGGGGGCTCGGCCCCAGCGGCGGTCTGGGCCGTCCGGGCCCTCATATCCGCCAGATCGGTCCATCCCCCGGCGGCGAGAAGCGCGGCGAGTTCTTTTTTCGCCTTTTCCAGGGTCGTCTTGATTTCCTCCATTCTCCCCCGGGAGTCTTTCCCCGCTTTTTTCTGGGCCAGGGTCTGTTCCAGTTGCCAGAGGTCGTTCTCGTAGAGCTTTTTGGCCTCCAGTTCGCTCTGGTATTGGGCGATGGTTTTCCCCTGGAGAAGGTTTTCCACCTCGCTGCGCCGGGCCGCCAGTTCTTCCTCGCGTTTTTCGATTTCCGTCGTCAGGCGCCGCCCGGTGGTGCGCAGGCGGGTCGCCCGGATGAGCAGGGAGAAGGCCCCACACCAGGAAAGAACCCCCAGGCCGGGCAGAAGAAAGGAATACGGCTTGGAAAGGAGGCCGTAAAATCCAAGACTCACGCCGGCGGCGGCGAAGCCCAGGCCGAGAAGGATGAAGAAAGAACGTCGGAGACGCCGGAGACGTCCGGCCAATCGGTCGGCCATCGGGAAGAGTTCCCCCAACCTGGCCATGTGCTGGTTGATGAGGGGGAGAATCCGGGTAACCTGGGCCTGTATTTCCGGGTTTAAGAGATAAGGGGCCAGCCCTTCGAGTTTAGCCCGGGTCAAGCTGATCTCCCTCTCCAGGAGTTCGATCTCCGCTTCATGATCCCGCAGCGCCTCTTCCTCGTAGCGGAGTTCCACTTCGAGCAGGGCGATCTGGGCGGCCAGCTCTTCTGCCCGGGCCAGGTTTGCTTCCTCGGGACCGGCCGGTCCTTCTTTGCCTTCGTCTTTTGCGCTTGCTTCGGCCAGCCTTTGCCGGATTTCCTCCAGTTGTTTTTCTAATTTTTTCCTTTCTTCCTGCGCAATCCACAGGGCTTCCAGCGCAGCGCGCTTTTTCGCCAGGACCCGTTCCTCTTCGAGCAACGAAGCAAGGAGGCCGGCAAGCCGTTCCTTTTCCCGCCGGAGCGCCATGAGGGGATCGAGGGGCTCGTGATCCGCCGCCTCGGGACCCGGGGGGGAACTCCGTGGCGCCGGAGGAGTTTTCTCGCTCTCCGTGGCCGTCGGTTCTGGCATAAGGCCCAGGACTTCGGCCAAGGCCAAGGCAAGCATGCGTTCGCGGCGGAAAGGTCCGGCACCGGGTCGCCGGAGAAAGAGGGTGGATTCGAAGACGAGGGGGGCGTCCACTCCCAGAGTGGTCCGGAGGACGGTCGGCAGTTCCGTTTCCGGCAGGGGGGCCAGACGCACTCCTTCTCCGGCGAAGATCTCCAGGCGGTCGTGTTCGAAATCGCGACCCAAGAGATATCGTCGGTCGTCTTCCGTGACGAGGAGAAGCGAAGCAGTATACGAGGCGCCGCCCGCCCGGGGCCGGTAACGATCGCGGAGGTGTTTAAGACCGCGCCGAAACCCGAAAAGGACCCCGAGGATACCCTCGGCCAGAGTGGTCTTCCCCGCTTCGTTCGGGCCCACGACCACGGTGAAAACAGGGGAAAAGGCAAGGTCGAAATCGCTGAACCTTCCGAAACCGCCAAGATGGAGTTCGACTAATTTCATCCTTGCACCGCCCTTTTCAGGGCCAAACTTCGCCCGGCCGAGGAAGAAAAAAGCCCGGCTTCGCCATATATTTTCGTTAGAAAGGTCTAGCTTCCTGCCACTCTCCCCCGGCCGGATAAACGCAAAAGGAAAGGAGGAGCGGAATTTGCCCGCCGTTTATCTGAGTCCTTCCACCCAGAGCGCGAATATCGGAGTTGACGGGATCTCGGAGAAAGACCGTATGCGAACCCTGGCCGAAGCGCTGGCCCCCGTGCTTAAGGCCAAAGGATACCGGGTCTTTCTTTCCGCCCCCCATTATACCTTGCTTGTAGCGATCCGGGAGAGCGTCAGCCTCCTGGTTCCCCGTCTCGGCGATGTCCACCTGGCCCTTCATTCCAACGCCGCGCCCGTCCCCGGAACCGCCTCGGGGATCGAAGCCTGGGTATACGCGCGCGGAGGTCGCGGCGACCGGTTGGGTACCTGTGTGCTTGCCCGTTTGCGGAGGGTCCTCACCCTTCCCCTGCGGGTGGCCAAAGACGGGGGTCTCTGCAAGGTCGCCGGGGTCGACGGCCCTTCCCTGGTCGAATTAAGGCGAACCACCGCCCCGGCCGTGCTGCTGGAACTCTTCTTTCACGATAATCCGCGCGACGTGAAGGAATACCTTGCCAAATGGCCCCACGTGGTCCAGGCCCTGGCCGACGGGATCGACGATTATTATCAAAAGCGTCTTTTCGGTTTGGAGCCTTAAGAATCAAAGATCAAAGGAGAAGGAGGGACAAAATGTATCAAATCCTGGTCCAGATCTTGACGGTGGTCATCCCGTTGATCGCCGCATTACTCCTTTGGGTCCTCGGGCAGGGAGCACGGTACCTGGCGGCCCGCAGGAAGGAGAGCCTTTTGGCCGCCGCCCTCTTCAGCCTCAACCAGGTGGTGGCCGATGTGGTCAAAGAACTTAACCAGACGGTGGTGGCCGAATTAAAGGCCAAAAGCGCCGACGGGAAACTCACCCCGGACGAAGCGGTCCAGATC
>JAAYXC010000203.1 GCA_012516115.1 Bacillota bacterium
GGAATGGCCTGGGCTTATGCCGAGTTCGTCTGGGAACAGGCCAAAAAAGAAGGCTGGCGGGTGACGCTCACCCTCAGCCCCTACGGAGAATACGCGGTCAATACCCGGCATGGTTATGCGGTCGCGCTTGAACGGCGGTTCTAACGCTTCGTCTCATGTTCGCGGCGCCTTACGGTGATCCGTTTCGTAGGCGCACGAGCATGAAAAAAAATAAAAGCCTTTGTTGACCCGCCGAAGCGGAAAAAACCCTTAACGGGGAGGGGAAGATCATGGTGGTATTGGGCGCCCTGGCCCCCCATCCACCGATTATCGTCCCGGCCGTGGGCCGTGAAGAACTCCCCCGGGTCCGGGCCCCCCGGGCGGCCATGGAGACCTTGGCGGAAGCCGTCGCCGCCGCCTCGCCGGCGACCGTGGTCGTCTTTACCCCCCACGGCAATGTCTTTGCCGACCGGTTGATGATCACGGCCACGCCAAGGGTGGAAGGCAGCCTGGCCCGTTTCGGGGATCCCACCGTCCACCGATGGGAGACCGACCTGGAACTGGCCAAAAAGATCAAAGAAGAGGGGGAAAGGGTCGGCCTGCGGATCGAGCTTTTGACCGCCCACGGCACCCAGGCCGCCCTGGACCACGGCGTCCTCGTCCCGCTCTCCTTCTTCCCGGCCTCCCTCCGCACCGTGCGACTCGTGGTGGTGGGGATGGGGTTGCTCCCCCTGCCGTACCTCTACCGGTTCGGCGAATGTGTGGCCGCGGCGGCGGCCCGGTGCGACCGCCGCACGGTGGTCCTCGCCAGCGGGGACCTCTCCCATCGTCTCGGCGGCGAAAGTCCATACGGGTACGATCCGGCCGGACCGGAATTCGACCGCCGCCTCATGGAACTCCTCGGCCGGGCCGACGTGATGGGGATCCTCTCCCTCCCGCGCGACCTGGTGGAGAAGGCCGGCGAATGCGGGTATCGTTCCCTGGTCATGATGCTCGGGAGCCTCGACGGCCAGGCGGTGGAAGCCCGGGTTCTGAGCTACGAGGCGCCCTTCGGCATCGGCTACGGCGTCGCCCTCCTGCGGCCCACCGGACCCGCCCCGGACCGGCGCTTCGGCGAAGCGCTCCGGGCGACCCAGATGGAGAAAGTGAGACGGCGGCGGGAAAACGAATCGCCTTACGTCAGATTGGCCCGGGAAACGGTGGAAGCCCATGCCACCGGCCGGCCGCTCCCGCCGGAACCGCCGGATCTCCCACCGGAAGGAGCCACGCGGCGGGCCGGGGTCTTCGTCTCCATTAAGAAAGCCGGCGAACTACGGGGATGCATCGGGACCATCCTGCCCACCCGCCGGAACATCATCGAGGAGATCAGGGCCAATGCCGTGGCCGCCGCCTTTAACGATCCACGCTTTGAACCGGTGGAGCCGGAAGAACTCCCCGAACTGGTCTATTCCGTGGACATCCTGGGCGAGCCGGAACCCGTGACCGGCCTTAAGGAGCTCGATCCCAAACGTTACGGCGTCATCGTCAGCCGCGGTGTCCGGCAAGGCCTCTTGCTACCGGATCTGGAGGGGATCGACACCCCGGAGGACCAGGTGGCCATCGCCCGGCGAAAGGCGGGCATCGGCCCGGACGAAGAAGTCCAGCTGGCCCGGTTCGAGGTGACCCGCTATTATTGAGGAAGGACCGGAAACCATCCGCGAAGCGCGCTGGTACGAATACGACGGCGGGAAAGACGTGGTCCGTTGTCTCCTCTGTCCCCATGCCTGCCGGCTCCGGGATGGTCAGGCGGGCCTTTGCCGCGTGCGCCGGCGGGAGGGGGAGAAGTTTTACACCCTTAATTACGCCCGGGTCACCGCCCTGGCCCTCGACCCCATCGAAAAGAAACCGCTTTACCACTTTTATCCCGGCAGCGCAATCCTTTCGGCCGGAACCTTTGGGTGTAACTTCGCCTGCGGCTTCTGTCAGAACTGGACCATCTCCCAGGAAGAGGCGCCGAGCGAGGTCATCGCTCCGGCCCATCTCGTGGCCCTGGCCGAACGCGAACGGGATGTGGGCAACATCGGCCTGGCCTACACCTATTCGGAACCCTCGGTCTGGTGGGAATACGTCTTCGACGCGGCCGTTTTGGCCAGGGAACGGGGTTTGGTGAACGTCCTGGTGACCAACGGTTTCCTCAATCCCGATCCCCTCCACGCGCTCCTGCCCTACCTCGACGGCGTGAACATGGATCTCAAGGGCCCCGAGGAGTTCTACCGACGGGTCTGCCGTGGCCGACTGGCGCCGGTGGAAGCCTTTGCCGAAGCGGTCCTGGCCGCCGGGGTCCATCTGGAGTTGACGAACCTCCTCATCCCCGGCTACAATGACAGCGAAGAGGACCTGCGGGACCTCGTCGACTGGGTGGCCGGGCTGGATCCCGAGATACCGCTCCATTTTTCCCGTTATTTCCCGCAGTACCGTTTCACCGCCCCGCCCACCCCGCTCGAGAC
>JAAYXC010000204.1 GCA_012516115.1 Bacillota bacterium
ACGACCGGGAACGGGTCAAGTTCTTGCTCCTCCAGGAGACCGAGGACGAGACGGCCGAAGCCCTGCGTCTGCTCGAGACTCTTATCCGCCAGGCGCAGGAGGACCGCCGCGAAGAGGTCTCCGCCGCCGAACTGGTGGTGGGGCTCAAATGCGGCGGCTCGGACGGTTTCTCCGGCCTGACGGCCAATCCCCTGGTGGGGCTGGTGGCGGATAGGATCGTGGGCTGGGGTGGCTCCTGTCTGCTCGGCGAGATCCCGGAGGTCTTCGGTGCCGAGGAGATCCTCTTGGCCCGGGCGGAGAATGAGGAGGCTTTTAACCGTCTGGCCGGTCTGGTCAACGAGTGGAAGGAATATTATCTCCGCCACGGCGTTCCGGTCTACGAAAACCCTTCGCCCGGCAACCTGGCGGGCGGGATCACCACGCTGGAAGAGAAATCTCTGGGTTGCGTGGCGAAAGCCGGCCGGGCCCCGGTGGTGGATGTCCTCCGTTACGGGGAGGTTAGCGGGCCCCATGGCCTCAGCGTGGTGGAATCCCCCGGGAACGACCCGGTGGCCACCACCGCCCTGGCCACGGCCGGCGCCCAGCTCGTCCTTTTTACCACCGGCCGGGGGACGCCCTACGGCGGGCCGGTGCCCACGGTCAAGATCGCCAGCCGTTCGGAGTTGGCGCGCGCAAAGCCACATTGGATCGACTTCGATGCCGGACGGATGCTGACCGAGGAAGAACCGGGGATCTTAGCCGGGGAACTGACGGAGTTCGTCCTCGCCGTGGCCAGCGGTACCGTGCGGACGAAGAACGAGATCCACGGCTACCGGGAGATGGCCATCTTCAAGACCGGTGTGACATTATAGTTGCGACCGTATTATATCGATTTTCTATAAAAGCACAGTATACAACGGCCGCATCGGTTGACTTCCCGTGATTTTCTATCATAAAATGGTGACCAAGGCTGCCGGCCCGCGTTCTTCGCGGGTCGTTTCGCGAAAGGGGCGATGTATACACGTGAACGCGGCAGTCACCT
Organism: Bacillota bacterium; assembly: GCA_012516115.1. Classification (GTDB taxonomy): domain Bacteria; phylum Bacillota; class UBA4882; order JAAYXC01; family JAAYXC01; genus JAAYXC01. The sequence goes on from JAAYXC010000204.1 coordinate 1,022, forward strand.
CCTGGATCGAAGAAATGGCCAAACTTACCAAACCGGATCGTATCGTCTGGGTGGACGGCTCGGAAGAAGAACGGGAGCGTCTTACCGCCGAGGCGATGGCCACCGGCGAACTCCATCGCTTAAACCAGGAGAAGTTACCCGGTTGTGTGCTTCATCGGACGGCGCCCAACGACGTGGCCCGGGTGGAACATTTAACCTTTATCTGCACCCGGAAGAAAGAGGACGCCGGTCCGACCAACAACTGGATGGCGCCGGAGGAGGCCTACCGCCGCCTGGGCGAGATCTTCGACGGTTCCATGCGCGGCCGGACGATGTACGTGGTGCCCTACCTGATGGGGATCCCCGGGTCACCCTTCAGCAAGGTCGGCATCGAGCTTACCGATAGCATCTACGTCGTGCTCAACATGCGCATCATGACCAGGATGGGCCGGGTGGCTCTGGCGGAGCTCGGCGAGAGCGCCGACTTCCTCCGGGGGCTTCATTCGAAGGCCGATCTCAACCCGGAGAGGCGTTTTATCTGCCATTTCCCCGAGGATAACACCATCTGGAGCGTGGGCTCGGGTTACGGCGGGAACGGCCTGCTCGGCAAGAAGTGTTTTGCCCTGCGCATCGCCAGCTACATGGGGCGGCAGGAAGGCTGGATGGACGAGCATATGCTGATCGTGGGGATCGAAGACCCCGCCGGCAACGTCTCCTACGTGGCCGCCGCCTTTCCGAGCGCCTGCGGCAAGACCAACCTGGCCATGATGATCCCGCCCGCGCCTTTCCGCGCGGCCGGTTATAAAGTCTGGACCGTGGGGGATGACATCGCCTGGATGCGCATCGGTCCGGACGGGCGGCTCTGGGCTATCAACCCCGAGACCGGTTTCTTCGGCGTGGCGCCGGGCACGAGCTACAAGACCAACCCCATGGCCATGGAGACCGTAAGGCGTGACACCATCTTCACCAACGTGGTCCTCACCCCGGAGGGGACCGTCTGGTGGGAAGGGATGGACGAGGAACCGCCCGCGCAAGGCCTCGACTGGCAAGGCCGGCCCTGGACCCCGGCGAGCGGGGAGAAAGGCGCCCATCCCAATGCCCGTTTCACCGCGCCGGCCAAAAACTGCCCCATCATCTCGCCGGAATGGGAGAACCCCCGGGGCGTGCCCATCTCGGCCATCGTCTTCGGCGGCCGCCGCGCCCGGGTAGCGCCCTTGGTCTACCAGTCCTTCGACTGGGAGCACGGGGTCTACGTGGGCGCCTCGATGGCCTCGGAGACCACCACGGCGGCCGCGGGCAAAGTGGGGGTGGTCAGGCGGGATCCCATGGCCATGTTGCCTTTCTGCGGCTACAACATGGGCGACTACTTCGCCCACTGGCTGGAGATGGGCCGCCGCATCCCCAACCCGCCGAAGATCTTCCACGTGAACTGGTTCCGGACGGATGAGGCCGGGAGGTTCCTCTGGCCGGGGTATGGGGAGAACTTCCGGGTCATCAAGTGGATCCTCGACCGTTGCCAGGGGAGGGGAGAGGCCAGGGAGACCCCCATCGGCTACGTGCCGACCGAGGAAGGGATCGATCTCACCGGGCTCGACCTGGACCGGGAGACCATGCGCCACCTCCTGGCGGTGGACCGGGAGGCATGGCTGGGGGATCTCGAGGACCAGGAGACCTTCTTTGCCCGCTTCGACCGGTTGCCGCCGGCGATCCACGGCCAGATGGAGGCCCTCCGGCGGAGGCTGGGGGGTTAAAAGAAGGAGTTAACCCGGATTTTGAAAAACCCGATTCCAGGTAAAACTTGTAGCAACGTTTTAAGTTTACCTGCCGGTTGGTCCGACTAACTCATCCTCGCCCTTTGGGCGCCCCCTCTAGAGGCGGTTCATCGAACCGCCCTCTACGAGAGGGGGCTACGCGGGTGAGTTCGCTTTCCAGGCATAAAAACGATTGCGGGCCCTTTTAGAGGGCCCGCAACGTTTCTTCCAGCATCCGGCCGAGTTGGCGATACGACCGATAGAGCGCCTGATACCGCGCGACGTTCTCCGGGCGTGGACGGAAGGTCCGGCCGAAGCCGCTTCCCATCTTGGCCTGGGCCTCTGGGACCGTGGGATAGCGGCCGGCCGCCACCGCAGCGAACATCGCCGCTCCCAGGGCGCATGCCTGGTCGTAACGGACCACCTCGATGGGCATCCCGAGGACGTCGGCCATGGTCTGCATGACGAGGTCGCTCTTCTTGGCGATCCCGCCCAAAGCGATCACGCGTTCCACGGGGAGCCCTTGCTCGATAAAGAGATCGGTGATGGCCTTGGCGCCGAAGGCGGTCGCCTCGACCAGGGCCAGAAAGACCTTCGGCGGCGTCGTTCCTAGCGTCAAACCGACGAGGGCCCCTTTTAGCTTTTGGTCCGCGTAAGGGGTACGTCGCCCGTTGAACCAGTCCAGGGCGAGGAGGCCGGTTTCGCCTGGTTCGATATGTTCGGCTTCGCGAGAGAGCCGACTCAACAGATCGTCCTCGAGTGCTGCGCGGATCTTCTCGGCGAGTGCGGCCTCTACCAACGGCGAAGAGGCAACTGGTTCAAGGGCCCAAGCCAGTAACTGTTTAAACCAGGCATAGACATCGCCGAAGGCCGACTGTCCTGCCTCTAAACCGATCATCCCCGGGATCACCGATCCGTCGACTTGGCCACAGATGCCCGGGATGAGTTTCTCGCCGATGGCCTCCGGCCGCACCACCATGATGTCGCAGGTCGAAGTACCCACGATCTTGACCAGGGCCCCTTCACTGATGCCGCCGCCTACCGCGCCCATATGCGCGTCCAAGGCCCCTACCGCCACAGGTAAGCCTGGCCGCAACCCCAACTTGGCCGCCCATTCTTCGGTGAGTCTCCCGGCCGGCCGATCGGCCGTATACGTCTCGGTTTAGAGTCGGCTTCGGAGGCCGCCGCCCAAGAGGGGATCGATGGCCGTCAGGAAATCCTCCGGGGGAAGGCCTCCCCAGGAGGGATGCCACATCGCTTTGTGCCCGGCGGCGCAGCGGCTACGTTTCATGGCTGCGGGAGCGGTCGTTCCCGTAAGGAGGGCCGGGATCCAGTCGCAATGCTCGACCCATGAGGAGGCCGCAGCCCGGACCGCCGGGTCTTCCCGTAGGACGTGAAGGATCTTGGCCCAGAACCATTCGGCCGAATAAACCCCGCCTTCGTATTTGGTGAAATCGGTCCCGCCCCAGCTCCTGGCAGTGTGGTTGATCTCTTCGGCCTCGGCGATGGCCGTATGGTCTTTCCACAGGACGAACATGGCGTTCGGGTTGTCCCTAAAGGCTTCGGATAAGGCGAGGGGCATACCGTTTCGGTCCACCGCGCATGGGGTGGAGCCGGTGGTATCGATGCCGATCCCGATGATGCGCTCGGCGGCCCCGGTCGGGAGCTTGGCCAGGATTCCCCGCATGGCGGCGCTCATGCTTTCTAGATAGTCGAGAGGATGTTGGCGAAACTGGTGTTTATCGGGCACGCAATAAAGGCCCTTTCTCCAACGCGGGTAATTGGCGAGTTCGGTGGCTTCTTCATGACCGTTCGTCACATCCACCGCCACCATCCGCACCGAATCCGTGCCGAAATCCACGCCGAGAACATACTCTGGAAGGTGCATTCGCTTGACCGACCTCCCTAAATTTCAAGCGATGAGAGGAGTCGATCAGAATCCTTCTTGCGGTCGACTCCTCTCTTTTTGTTTCATCCATACAGTGGTCCGTAGGCGGTGCACGCCCGGAAGTCCGCGCCCTGGGGGTCCATGGCGCCGAAGGCCGACCAGGCGCTGGGCCGGAAGATCTTCTCCTCCGGGACGTTGTGCATGGCCACGGGGATGCGGAGCATGGCCGCCAGGGTGATGAGGTCCGCGCCGATATGGCCGTAGGAGAGGGCCGCGTGGTTCGCCCCCCAGGTGTTCATGACCGAATAGACGTCCTTGAACGGCCCAGAACCTGTGAGCCGCGGGACGAACCAGGTCGTCGGCCAGGTGGGATCCGTCCGCTTAATGACGGTTTGGGCCACCTCCGCGGGGAGATCGACGATGTAACCTTCGGCGAGCTGCAAGACCGGTCCCAACCCCGCCACGAGGTTCAGCCGGGCCATGGTCGCCGGCATCTCGCCCTTCGTCACGAAGGTGGTGGAGAAGCCGCCGCCCCGGAAGTACTCGAGCACGGCCGGGCAGAAGCGGGCCGCCGCCAGACACCGCTCTACTTCTTCCGGGGTGATCTCCCAGAAGGGCTTCATGGCCGGCTTACCGTTACGCGACTGCTGGCCGGTCCCGTCCAGCGCCGCCGAGCCGGAGTTGATGAGATGGATAAAGCCGTTCTCGGCCCGGCCGGTGAGATTCACTCCCGTCACGCGGCGTACGGCTTCGGGGCTCCAGTAGGTCCTGACGTCGGCGAAGATCTGGGCCGTCTTGGTGAGCAGGTACCCGAAGAGCATGGTGATGCCGTTTAGGTAGTCGTTCTCCGTGGCGAAGACGAACGGCGGCCGGATCCCGTTCCAGTCGAAGGAGGAGTTGAGGATGGTCTCCATAAAGTCGCCGTTGGGGAAGTGGTCGGTCCACTGGCGCTGGCCCTGGAAGCCGCCGGCGATGGCGTTATGGCCGAGGGCTTCCTCGCCGAAACCGAGCTCGGCCAGCACGGGGTTCCCCACCATGAGATCCCGGGCGATGATGGTCATCTTCACCACCATCTCCCAATCGGCGTCCTTTTTCGCCCGCGAGGCCCTCTTCTCGGGCGGGTTGGGATCCATTCCCTCTTGGCAGTACCGCTTCACCCAGGCCACGGCGCGTTCGTACTCTTTCGAATCGTAGATACCCTCCTCGACGCGTCGGATGAACTCGGACGTGTCGACCATTTCGTAGCGCATGCCCAGATAACGTTCGAGGAAACCGGGATCGACCATGGAACCGGCGATGCCCATGGATACTCCGCCGATGGCGAGATACGACTTGCCCCGCATGGTGGCCACGGCCAGGCCGGCGCGGGCGAAGCGGAGCAGTTTCTCCCGTACGTCCGGCGGGATGTTCGTATCGCCGGCGTCCTTTACGTCCCGGCCGTAGATGCCGAAAGCCGGGAGGCCCTTCTGGTTGTGGGCGGCCAGCACCGAGGCCAGATAGACCGCGCCGGGTCGCTCCGTGCCGTTGAAGCCCCAAACGGCCTTGGGGATGAGCGGGTCCATATCCATGGTCTCCGCGCCGTAGCACCAGCAGGGGGTGACGCTTACCGTCAGCCCCACGCCCTCGCGGGCGAATTTCTCCGCCGTCCGGGCCGCCTCGGCCACCCCGCCGATGCAGGTGTCGGCGATGACGCACTCCACCGGCGTGCCGTCCCCGTAGCGGAGCTCCTCCGTAAAGAGCTTGGCCACGGCCCGCGCCAGGGCCATGGTCTGATCCTCCAGGGACTCACGGATGCCGCGCCGGCGGCCGTCGATGATCGGCCGGATGCCGATCTTGGGACGGTCGGCGGGGAGAGAAGGGAGGTACGTGGTTCTATGAACTTGCATTTCGGTGACCTCCTTGTTTCGAGTGTCTTCCCAGGCAAAACCCTAGGCCTTGTCCTTTATTTGATTTCCAAAACAATCTTCAGCGCGTTGCGTTGTTGGAGGGCTTGAAAAGCTTCAAACCATGATTCCAGCGGATAAACACCGGATATTATTTTCTGGGCCGGAATCCGTCCGCTCGCTAATAAATTTAAAGATTGTTCGAAGGCCAAATAATTGGCGCTAAAAGAGAATACGATATTAACCGCTTTAAAGATCGCCTCATTCCATGGGAAATTGTACATACCTTTCCCCACCCCTAAAGCCGCTATCGTCCCTAACTTGCGTACCGCCTTAACCGCATTCAGCACCGAATCTTCAGTTCCTCCGGTTTCAATAACGAGGTCAGCACCCATACCGTTGGTTAAGGAACGAATCTCGGACTCCACATCTTGAGTACTGGCATTAATGATAAAATCAACTCCTAATGCGGAGGCCAGTTTTAAGCGCTCCTGGCT
>JAAYXC010000205.1 GCA_012516115.1 Bacillota bacterium
AAGAAGAACTTTATCCACAAGACCCTCAAAGCATCAATGATTTCTTTTTAAGTTATGCGAAATTAGCTTCATTCAATGAGTTTTATGATGAATTTACAAGACTTAAAGAAAAAAATAAGGTTTATTAAGGTCATCGGACATTCCCATGGGCTCCGTCCGAAATATCTCCCGGGCGGTAGCCCTTTTTTTATTACCTACCCGCCTCGGGGGTCAGGGGCTGGGCCGCTGACCCCAAATGAGCCCGTAAAACCGCCTCCGATTGGAGAGTGGTTTCATTGTTGGCGGGCCTCCCGCGTCACTTCTCTTCCCCGGCCAAGGCCTGACCGAGGAATCGCACTTTGAACGGACCTACACCGTCCTCGGCCAGGTAGCAACCGAGACCCGTCGGGCTGCGGGCCTGCCGGCGCGGACGGTCACTTGTAATATCCGCTCACCTGGACAACATCCTCGGCTATGCTCTATCTCTGAAGGCCACATCTGGACAGGCCATGAAGTCCGGACGGCGAAACCCATCAAGGAGATCATCCTCCAGACCAACGCCCACGCCCTTGGCTCACAGGTCTTCCTTTCCACCGACGGCGGGGCAAGCTGGCGGTCTATCAGTTCCTCCGAGCTCGACCGTCCTCTGCCCGTAGAGGGCAATCCCCACCGGGTCATGCTCCGGATCGATAACATCCCGCGCTTCCCGGCCGGGGAGTACATTTACCATCTCCAGGCCGTCCCGGCGGAGGAGCCGCCGCCTTTGCCTGCGGGTTCCAACGTGGTCACCTTCACCTACGAGTACGATGCCTGTGGGAACAGGGTGCTCACGACGGCGAACGGTATCTCGGAGACCTACGAGTACCATCCGCAGTCAGACCGTCTCTACCGGCACATTTTCCCCTATGACCCCAATGGGAATCTCATCCTGAAAGAGACTCCTGAGGCCGTCTGGCGGTACGAATACGACTATGCCAACCGGCTGGTGGCCGGCTACCGGGCAAGCCGCGAGGGAGGGGAAGCGGGGCCGGAGGTAGAAGTCAAAAGATACACCTATGACTTTTCCGGTCTGCGGCTGACGGCCATTTCTCATGGAGTGACCACCGAATACCTGTACCTTGGCAACGATATCATCTGGGAGAACCGGGGAGGAGAGGTTAGGAACTACATCTGGGCCCTGGGCAAGCACCTGGCGCGGGTGGACGGAACGATTGGCGATCCTACCTCCCGGGTTTACTGGTACCATACGGATCATCTCGGCACCGTGCAGGTGGTCACAGATGCCGAAGGCCGGGTGGTGTGGCGGAACGAGTACCGGGCGTTCGGGGAGCAGCTTGGGCCGAGGTCGAGGAGATTGAGAACGGTCATAGCTTCACGGGGAAGGACTGGGATGCGGAGGTAGGGCTGTATTACTTCAATGCGAGATGGTACGATAGCACGAGTGGTAGGTTTATTTCAGAAGATAGCGTTAAAAAGTTTTTGCTTTTTATTTCTAGAGACAACAGGACTTGAAGCCAACTTTTTATCTGCTATCCGGCGCAGCGGCGGCCGTCGAGTTCCTTCGGGAAACATGCGGACTGCCCGTGGCCATCTTCGTCATCAGCGGTGTGGGTGAATCGCCGTCTCTTCACCCAAATGATACGCCGGAGAATCGTTCGCGCAATCGGACGGTGGTGGTGAGGATCGCGCTGCTTCGAAACCGGCCGGTGCAGAATTGAGACGCTCAATCCGCCATCTATGAAACCCCCCGTTCTATGACCCGGGGCATCGGCCGATAATGGTCGACCCCGAGCTTCCTCGTGATGGTCTTCCCATTGGCATTCTCGATGGTCAACCATGATTCCACGGTCATTCCCTCGGCCCCCGGGACGACGACTCTCTGCGTTCCTTTACGCAGCGCGGGGTTGTTCCGGTAAACGGTGATGTTTTTTTGCCGGTTGGAAATCCGGTGGTGCCAGACGACTTTCGGCGGTTTGCTCCGCCCGTAGATGGCCATATACAGTGTGTTTTTCTTCGTGTCCGCCCAGATAAGCACGGGGTGGGTCGCGGTGTTTTCGAATTTAAAATCTATATTGTCGCTTGAGATGGTGGCGTCTTGTCCCGGTGGGACATAAGGCACCAGCATGCCATGGGCATGGCGCTCCACGACTTTCAAATCGGCAAGGATAATTAGATTGTAAAGTGTCGAGGCTATTTTGCAAACACCGCCGCCGATTGTTTTGACTACCTGGTTACCACGATAGGCCGGGCCTTCCTTAAATCCACGCTCAGCAGTATATGGGCCTATTATCGCGTTTAATGAAAAAATTTCGCCGGGATTTACTATTGTTCCCGCCAACATATCCGCCGCAAGCGCCACATTATATTCTTCCCCCGGAAGAGGATCCGGTAGAGTCGTCTTAAAGGCGGCCATCCTCACTGATACCCTATACTTCTGAGAATACTCTTGAAATTTTTGACTATTTTCCCAAATTAAATGAATATTCACAGGCCGGCCATATTTATGGTGATTTTCTTCTGTTTTGGCCTTGATATTATTATTTTTCGGAACATCCTTCC
>JAAYXC010000206.1 GCA_012516115.1 Bacillota bacterium
GCCATAATCTAAGAAAATTATTCTAATTTAGGATGAACCAGGTGTAAAAGAAAGAGTTCATCATGTCTTGACGAGATCATTCCCGGGCATCGGGTGATGGATCCACGAGCGTTTCTGGTTTGGCTTGACTGACCGTCGCTGATAGAAGTCTTTGAGTTGTATTAGCCGCACAGGCTCCTAGGGATCTCTCCTTTATCTCCGGTAGGTTCACCGTCTCCCGGACGATGTAAAGGGGCCTTCTCTTCGCCTCGTCGTAGATCCTTCCCAGGTACTCGCCGACGATCCCGAGAAGCAGGAAGCCCGTGCCCTGGAGGAGGAGGTTTACCGCCAGGACGAGAAGCAGGCCGCTCCCGCCTTCTACCGCGGCGAACCGGCGCCGGAGGGCAGATAAAAAGAGGAGAACCCCGAGCCCGGAGGTGAGAAACCCGAGCCAGGTGGCAAGCCGCAGGGGTTTATAGGAGAAAGAGGCGAGCGCATCCTTGGCCAGTCGCATCATCTTCCGGAGGGGGTACTTCGTCCGGCCGGCGAAACGCGGTTCGCGGATGAACTCCACCGACGTCTGCCTGAACCCGAGCCAACTGATGATCCCGCGCACATAACGGTTATGCTCCGGTAACTCCCGCAGGGCGGCGCAGACCTTCCGGTCCAAAAGCCGGAAATCACCCACGTCCACCGGCATCTCCACCTCGGTGAGGCGGTTCAGGAGGCGGTAGAAGAGCCGGGCCGTGGCCCGCTTGAAGAAGGGCTCGCCTTTCCGCTCCTTCCTCTTGCCGTAGACCACCTCATACCCTTCTTTCCAGCGGGCGATCATGGCCGGAATGATCTCCGGTGGATCCTGGAGATCGCCGTCGATGACCACCACCGCCTCGCCGGCGGCATAGTCCATGCCGGCGGTGATGGCGATCTGGTGGCCGAAGTTTCGGGAGAAATCGACGATCTTGACCGCCGGGTCGGCCGCGGCGAACTCCTTCAGGATGGCCAGGGTGTCGTCTTTGCTCCCGTCGTTGACGAAGATGAGTTCGTAGGGTTCGCCGAGGGAGTCCATGACCGCCTTGAGCCGCCGGTAAGTCTCCCGGACCACCTCTTCTTCGTTGTACATGGGCACGACCACGCTGTACATGCCGGGGATCGCTCCTTTCCACCGCCGACGGTTTTCCTCAGAAGACCCAGTCCGCCGGGAACCAGCGCAAAGCGTTCGTATAACCTTCGGGAACCTCCAGGCCGGAGAGGACCGGGTAAAAGACGAGGAGTAAGACGAGTGAGCAGACGAAAAACCCGATCACCGCCCGCCTGGCTTTGCCTCCGGGCTCCCAGAGGGGCCGCAAGGCGGCGACGATAAAGAGGTAGTAAAAAGGTAAAACCGGGTAGAAGTGATACATAAAGGTTATCCGGTCCACCAAGACCCACGGCAGGTACTGGGCAAGGAACCCCAAAAAGACGAGGTGCATCGGGGAAAAGCGCCGGAGGCGCAAGAGCCGGTAGAAGAAGAGGAGAACCGCGAGGACCCCCGCCCACCAGATCAGGGGATTCCCCATGCTGACGATGGAGGCCCGGTTCCCGGGGGCGGTATCGATGGGTTTATCGGGGTATATCCAGAGCGGTTTGAAGTCAAAGGGCCAGCTCCACCAGGGGGAAGAGAACGGATGGGTGGCTTTGAGCCGGGCGTGATAGGCGTACATATCCTGCTGGCTTTTTACCACCGTGGCGACGGCCTCCCGGGAAAAAAGATCCGTGATGCCGGCGCACCGGAGGAAGGGGATATAGGTGAGGTAATAGAGGGCCGGCACGAGTAAGAGAAAGATCGAAAGGGTAATCCCGAGATCGCTCAGTACGATCTTGTCCGGGGCCACGGCTTTTTCCGGACTCATCTTTTTAAGCGCCCGGTAACGGCGGAACTGGGCTAAAAGGAAGATCAAAGCCGCGCCGGCAAAGCCGTAGACCGCCGTCCACTTCGTCGCCGCGGCCATGGCGAAGAAGAAGAGGGCGAAGAAGGTATCTTTAAGGGGGGCCTTTCCTTCGGGCGATCTCTCCCAGTGCCGGAAGAACCGGAAGGCGAAGAGGAACATGAGCGAGATCAACAAGACCGAAGGGGTGTCGATGGTGGAATACCTGCTCTGGACGAAGGGCATGAAATCGAGCATCCCCAAAGCCATCATCGCGTACGCCCCGAAGCGGCAAGCCAGGACCTCCCGGCCCAGGAAAAAGAGGACCCCCATGAGGACCACCCCCAGCAAGGCCGGGATGAAGCGCATCCCGAAGGGGTTCATCCCGAAGAGGGCGATGCCGAGCGCGATGAGATCCTTACCGAAGGGCGGGTGGGTGGTCTCGTAGACGGTGGTCTTCCGAATGAATTCATAGGCGGTCCGGCCGTGGTAGATCTCATCGAAGTAGGTGCTGTTGAGATGGGATATCCTGGTCTGCATCCGGTCTTGTTCGTCGAAGAGGGGAAAACCACCCGCGGGGAAACGGCGGCCGTCCGGAGCCAGGACGGACTCCACGGGGAGGAGTTCCTTCTGCCGTCCGAGGAAGGCGAGTTCGTTGATCCGGCCGGCAGAGGGTCGCGGGAGGAGACGGAGCCTTTCGAGCCTCCGGGGAGGGAAAGAAACCCTTTTTTGCACGTAGAAGTCTTTGGTAGAGACGGTGGCCAGAGGCACCCAGGTCCCCCCGCTATATCCTTCCAGGGAGAACTCCCCCGTGCCCTCGGCGTCGTAGAGGACGACCGCGCTTACCTCGGCGGGGGCGGAAAGGACGATCTCCCATTTTTCCCAAAGTGACATCCCGGTCATGGGGGTCCGCGTGGAACCAAGCCGGAAGAAGATAAACCCACCGTATAACACCAGGGCGGCACCGAGGATGAGATGGTCGCGCCGGGTTAAGGGGAAAGATTTCCCCCCCGGGTCCTCCGAGAGATCGGCGGTGAGCCTTTCTTTATATCGGCGGACGAACGAAGCGACGCTTTCTCCTCCCGGCAGCCGCGCGAAAAGTAGGAGGATCAACCCGGCGAAGACCATGGTATTGACCATGGCCAGGATATAGATGGCCCGGATGAAGGTGGTCTCCGGGAGCGAACCCGCGTAGCGGAGAACCACCACATGGAGATTCAATAGATACGCAAGGCTGGCGACGATCCCGAGAAAATACAACCTTCGGTCGCGGAGATAACCGAAGGCCAGGAAGAAAAAGGCGAAGAACGGGAAGAGATATCGTTCGTGCATCCGGGGGAAGAAAAGGAAAAACCCGAACGAGACCACGGCGAAGACCGTCGCCAGCCCGGCCTTCCTCCGGTGGTGGTAGAGATAATAACCGCAAAACAGGCACACAAGGAGGAAAAGACCGAACCCGAGGAAGCGGTAGTTGATGAAGAGCCCCAACCGGGTGGCGTCATCTAGGCCGTTTCCGCTCAGGAGGGCGAGGAAGTTCGCGGCATTGAATGAGGCATATGGATATTCGGCGGCCATCCCGGCATAGTGGCTGAAGATCCAGAAGACCGGCCGGCCGAGGTTGAAAGGCAAAAGGATGAGCACGGTCGTAAAGAGCCCGGCGGCGATGATGGCCGCGATCCGTTTCGGCCGGTAGCGGAGAAAGGCGAAGAAGACGAGGACCGGGAGGAAGGCGGCGGTCTGGGGCTTGGTGAGGAAGGCGGCCGCCACCGTGGCCCCGGCGAACTCCGGCTTGTCCTTGATAAGGAGATAAAAACAAAGCATCATCAGGCAGGTATAGTA
>JAAYXC010000207.1 GCA_012516115.1 Bacillota bacterium
CTGCCTGATCATCCACTGTTACTCACCTGCAATATGGAACGGGCAAGCCGCTCCGGATCGGGAACCTCTATATCATCTGGCACATCTTGTCCTGTTGTAATATAGGCAAGGCTCTTCCGCAAGCGGTTAACCACATTTAGGATTACACCATATTTCATAGTTTCATCAAGTTTGGTAAAAATCAACTGTTTAACATCGAGCTCTCCGAACCTGGAAGTAATCTCCCACAGATCTGTCTGTTTTGTTGTTGCTCCCATAACAAGAAAAATCTCAATATTGGAACAGGCATCCATAAATGCTTTCAGTTCTGCCATTGCCATTTTATTCAAAGGGCTTCTGCCTGCCGTATCTACCAGAATCAGATCTACTTCCTCGTATTTCCTAAGCACATCCTGAAACTGTTTTTGAGTAGATGCAGTTTCTAGAGGTAAGGCCATTAGATCAGCATAGGTTTGCAACTGCTCCACAGCTGCCACCCGGTATGTATCCACAGTTACTAAAGCAACCCTTTTCTTTCAAGAGGAACTTCCCTTCCTCTTTCCCTCTCCAATAGTTCCCGCATCTTCAGGGTTCTCAATACCTCCGTCACCTTCTTCAAACTCCCGCTCCTCTTCTTATCCGCCACCAACACCACATCTTCGGCATTCACGATCACCAGGTCCCTTACCCCGAAGGCCACGAAGAGCTTGTCCCCTAAAGAATTATCGATAATATTCCCGCCCGCCTCGATGGCCACGGCCTCGCCCTTGATCACGTTGCCGTTCTCGTCTTTCTCGTAGATCCGCTCCAGGGCCGCCCAGGTGCCCGCGTCGTCCCAGCCGAAGTCCCCGGGCACGACCACGATGTTCTCCGCCTTCTCCATGAGGGCGTAGTCTATGGACCGCCGCTCCAGGGTAAGGAATTTCTCCCTCACGGCTTCAGATCCTTCTTCCCACAACCTCTCGATCTGGCACAAACCCTCATGAAGAAGGGGGGTATGCTTGGCGAGGGCCCGTCTGAAGGCGGTGATGGTCCAGACGAAAATCCCCGCGTTCCAGAGGTACCGGCCGGTCTTGAGAAACGCCAAGGCCTCCTCAACCCGCGGCTTCTCGGTGAACCTCCTGACCCGATAGCAGACTGCCTTGCGGTCACCCCTCTGCGCCCCGGTGCCTGCGAGATCTTCTACGTCGAGGGGTTCCCCGCACTCGATGTAACCGTACCCTTCCTCGGGCCGCGTGGGCCGGATGCCGATGGTGACAAGCCACTCCCCGCCTGCGGCCACCCCGGCCGCATACTGCAGCGTCGCGGCGAACTTATCGTCGTCCAGCACCACATGGTCGCTGGGGATAACGACCATGACCGCGTCCTTCACGCGGCGCGCAAGATAGAGCGCGGCGTATCCCACCGCCGGGGCCGTATCGCGGCCCGCCGGCTCGATGATGAGGTTCTCCGGCAAAAGGGTCGGAAGCTGCGCACGGACGAGCCCCGCATAATCCGGGCCGGTGATCACATATACCCCGGCCGCCTCCCCGGCCACCTTCACCGCC
>JAAYXC010000208.1 GCA_012516115.1 Bacillota bacterium
CCTATTTTAGTTTTTGTTAAAAAACGCCCTCTTCTCCGCCGAGTCATCGCCTCAATGGAAGGGCAGACGATCTAGACCGCCCTTCAACCTCCCGAGGAGGATTCGTCTCCCCGCGCAGCGAATAAGACCGGGGTCAACCCATGCAAGGAGGGTCAAGGAAAGATGGCCTTCGATTTCTGGAAGTACCACGCCCTCGGCAACGACTATCTGGTAATCGACCCCAACACCACCGCCTTCAACGCGACCACGGAGGCGGTAAAGCTCGTCTGCGACCGCCACTTCGGCGTGGGTTCGGACGGCATCCTCCTCGGCCCTATACTGGAGGAAGGCCGAATACGCCTCCGCATCTTCAACCCCGACGGGAGCGAGGCCGAGAAGAGCGGCAACGGCATCAGGATCTTCTCCCGCTACCTGGTAGAGGCGGGTTACGTGAAGGAAAAAACTTTTACCCTTCTTACCCTCGGGGGCGAGGTTCGGGTGGAAGTCTTGGACGAGACAGCTTCCATTATTAAAGTCGACATGGGGACGGTGACCTTCCGGAGCGACGAGATCCCGGTGGCCGGTCCATCCCGGGAAGTGGTAGACGAACCGCTCGCCGTGGGTGACCGGGTCTTCCGCGTTACCTGTGTTTCCATCGGCAACCCGCACTGCGTGATCCCCCTCCCGGAGATCTCGGCCGAACTGGCCAGGGAGTATGGGCCCAGGATCGAGAACCATCCCTTCTTCCCGCGCCGGATCAACGTCCAGTTCCTGAAGGTCCTGGACCGCAAGAACATCCGGATCGAAATCTGGGAAAGAGGGGCGGGCTATACCCTGGCCTCCGGGAGCAGCAGTTCGGCCGCGGCCTGCGCCGCCCACCACCTCGGCCTGGTGGAACCGAATCTCACCGTGCACATGCCGGGCGGGGAGATCGGGATCGAGATCGCGCCCGACGGCCACGTCCACATGACCGGTCCGGTGGCGGCGGTGGCGAGGGGGGAGTTCGCGGAGGAGATGCGGCGGAGGATGAAGGGATGAGAAGGCCGGACCCCACGAGAATCCGGTTCTCACGCGAAGCCGCGAAGAAAATTGGATAGCTAATTCGATTCGATCCGCTAAGGACACGAAGCTTTAACTTTAGGGGGTATTCCCGATGAAAGAAGCCTTTGCATCCCCGCAGGCGCCCGCGGCCGTAGGGCCTTACTCCCAGGCTATAGGCTACGGCGATCTCGTCTTCCTCTCGGGCCAGCTCGGCCTGACCGCGGAGGGAGCCCTGGCCGGCGAGGATGCGGCAAGCCAGGCGCGCCAAGCACTCACCAACATCCGCGCCGTTCTGGCCGCCGCCGGGCTGGAAATGAAAGACGTCCTCAAGACCACCGTCTTCCTCACCGAGATGAACGACTTCGCGGCGGTAAACGAGGTCTACCGGGAGTTCTTCGCCGAACCCTACCCCGCCCGCTCCTGCGTCCAGGTGGCGGCCCTGCCCAAAGGGGCTAAGGTGGAGATCGAGGCCCTCGCCGGCCGCGGATAAATGCATTGGTAGTCGGGTATGACCCCCGGTTCCCGGCAGAAGACCCGATTAAGAGTGGAGCATATAGGCGGTCTGGGAGCGAGTTCCCGGTTTTGACATACTTGCCGTTTTGATCTATAATGATATTAGCTAATTAAGACGAATTAGCTAATTAAGGTGGGGCGAAATGGAAGTCACATCGACCGAGGTCCAGAACAACTTCGGCACCTATTTAAAGCTCGCCCAGGTGGAAGAGGTGTTCATCACCCGTAACGGCAAGCGGATCGCCGTGTTAAGGCATTGGAAGGAACCGAATGCCGACGCGCCGATGGCCGCCGAGGATAAAGCGGCTTATCAGCCCGAACGTCCGGCAATCAGCGCTGAGGAATTCCGCAAGCTCACGGAGGCCAGCGAGGCCCGCTATGAATACATCGCCGGCGAAGTCTACCTGCTGGCTTCCCCCTCGTGGGAACTCCAACGGATCATATTGGAGATCGCGCATTACCTCCACGAATGGTCGCGCGGGAAGAAATGCAAACCGGTAACGGCGCCCTTTGACGTGACCCTTATGAAGGATGAAAAAGAGAATATCGTCCAGCCGGACATCGTCGTGGTCTGCGATCCGGAAAACATCGACGAGTGCGGCCGCTATACCGGCGTGCCTTCCCTGGTGGTCGAAGTGCTCTCGGAGGCCACCCGCAATAAGGACATGCTGAAGAAGCTGGACTTATACATGGCCGGCGGAGTCGACGAATACTGGATCGTCAACCCGATGAACCGAGAGATCTATATCTATTCTTTCGCCGCCGGTGAGATCCAAAATTACCGGGTCTTTAAAGGCGCCGAGACGGCCGCCTCCGAGGCGCTGGAGGAACTGGCGATCCCGCTTGCGCAGGGCTTCGCGGCGGCCGGTTGAAACGGAGGTTTTCCCATGATCCGCGCCCTCATCTTCGACTTCGACGGTCTAATCCTTGAGACCGAGGTTCCATGCTACCAGGCCTGGCAGGAGATCTATCGCTCATATGGCCTCCATCTTCCGCTTGCGCTCTGGTAGACGACCATCGGTACCATCGGCGTCTTCGACCCCCTGGCTTACCTGGAAGAACGGCTGGGCCGGCCCCTCGACCGCGCGGAGATGACAAAACGGCACAGGGACCGCCATCTGGAGCTCACCTTTACCCGTCACATCTATCCCGGGGTCGGGGAGATAATCGACTCGGCCGAGAAGGCCGGGCTCCTGCTAGGCGTGGCCTCGAGCTCCTCCCGCGGGTGGGTCACCGGCCACCTTAAACGACTTGGCCTGCTTTCCCGCTTCCACGCCATCAAATGCCGGGACGACGTGGAGAAAGTCAAACCCGATCCGGAACTTTACCTCGCGACCCTCCACGACCTGGGGGTCGAGGCGGTCGAGGCCATCGCCTTCGAGGATTCCGTCCCCGGCGTCCAGGCGGCCAAGGCCGCAGGCCTCTTCTGTGTGGCCGTCCCGAGCGAACTGACGAAAGGGTTCGACTTCGGCCGGGCGGATCTCTGCCTGGAATCCCTGGCCGGAATCGAACTGGATTGGCTCTTGGCCCGCGCCAACGGAGAAGCGGCCTGAAGGAGGGAGCCGTGGCTGGGTTTTTAAACCATGTCCGGCTCCCTTTTCCTTAATAGAAAGCGTTTGTTCCCTCACCCCTTAATCCCCTCTCCCGAATAAAGAGGAGAAATATGGAAAAGCAAGAGACCTCCCTAAGGAAGATCGGTTCCATCCCCGGAGGAACCCTTCGGTCGCCGTTTGCCGGCGCTCGCCGTTAGGCCGCCAGAGCCGCATGGGTCAAGACGCTTTACGTTAGCCACTCCCCACCGCCTTCTCGCCTTTACCCCTCCAGAAGGGCATGGGGTGAGGGAAACCGCCCGAGAGATCACCTTCCACCGCCAAAAGTGGCGATATAGATGACGGCTTTTTAGGATAAAAATTGATTTCCTCGGATAGGGGGAGAAATATCTGTTGAAGAAAAGCGCGTGATCTTTGTATAATATATTTTAGTTAAAACTAACTTTGCTTGCCATCCAAACTAAACGGAGGAACAAACGCCATGACTTTCTTAATCCTGATCACCCTCCTCGGGAGCCTGGCCGGGGTCCTCGGTACGGGTTTGGGAGGCCTGGCCGTGGCCCTCTTTCCCCGATTGAGCCAAAATACTCTAAGCGGGTTTCTCGGTTTCGCGGGCGGGGTAATGCTGGCCGTGGTGGCCTTCGACCTTCTGCCCGAAGCCTTCGCCATCGCCCCTCTCGGTTGGGGTCTCATGGGGTTGGTAGCCGGGACCCTTCTTCTGGCTGTATCCGATCTTCTCCTACCCCATATGCACTTTCTCTCCACCGACGAGGAAAGCCAGCGCTTCCTCCGTACCGGACTTTTGATCGGGATCGGCGTCGCCCTCCATAACCTTCCGGAAGGCCTGGCCATAGGGGCCGGATTCGGTTCTTCCCGGGCTTTCGGCCTGAGCATGGCCTTTCTCATCGCCCTACAGAACGTCCCGGAAGGTATGGCCATGGCCTGTCCGCTCTGTCTGACAAAAATAGGCAAACGTCAGATAATCCTCTGGACTTTTCTGGCCGGGTTTCCCATGGGGCTCGGGGCTTTCTTGGGCGGTCTTCTCGGTCGCGTCTCCCCCGTCTTGCTCGCCCTGGCTTTGGGTTTTGCCGCCGGGTCCATGCTTTTTATCACCTGCGACGAACTGATCCCGGACGCCCACGAATTACGTTATGGTCACTCGGGGACCTTCGGCATCGTCATCGGCGTCATCCTTGGAGTGACTGTCTCCAGCTTTTTCCATGGATGATCCCCCAAGAGAAACGTCCATCAAATGCCCTCGGTAAAAAGTCCCTTGATCTGGGGATGAGCCCTTTTTCTCCGGCGGCGGTCTTCGTAAACCAAAAATCCCGATGGAATCTCGGCCAAGAAAGGAGAAGGGGTCTGTTTACCGCCTTCCAACGGCGGACCCATCAGGACCAGCGTTTCCGCAGCCCGGGTCAAGGCCACGTAAAAAAGCCTTCTCTCCTCGGCCAACTCTTCACCCTCCGGGTTCCCCCAAGGCACGATCCCTTCGGCCAGGCCCACCAGGATCACCGCCGGGAACTCGAGACCCTTGGCCGCGTGCATGGTCAGGAGGTTGATCCCTTCTCCCGATCCGGCCCTTTCCTCGCGGGCTTCGTAGTCCGCCTCTTGCCCCGTGGCAAGACGGAGGAGAAACTCACCCAGCCTGCGGCCCCGCGCGGCTCTGGTCACCTGCCGGAAGGCCCGGGAAAAGGCTTCGGCGTCTTCAGGGGCCGCCCGTCGAAGGAGTTCTTCGGCGGTGGTGGTGGAAGATAAAGCCCGAAGATCGGTTAAAAGGGCCAAGAACTCTTCCAACCGGTCGGCGGCAGGAGGAAGAAAACGACCGGCGCGGAGGAGCTCGGCGGCCGCCGCTTCCAGGGGACAGGAATTCTCCCCGGCAAAGGCCTCGATAAGGGCCAGGGCTTCCGGCCCGGGATTGTAACGGCTCCCCCGCAGGGCCATGGCGAAACGGAGGTCGTTGGGGCGGTCTATGTAGCGCAGGATATCTACGGCTTCCCGTATTTCGGAGGCGGCCAGAAGAGAACGGGCGCCAAGTAGACGGTAGGGAACGCCGGCGGCAAGAAGGGCTTCCTCGATAGGCTCGACCTGGCGGGCCGTACGGAAGAGGACGGCGATCTCCCCGAGACTGAAAACACGGCCGCTCCGTCGTCCGCTCTGACGGTCGGCGGCCAGCATGCCCGTCCCGCCTATCAGGCGCTCGATCTCTTCCAGCACCGCCCGGGCTTCGGCGCGCGGGCCGTCCACCGCCACATATCGCGGCGACCCGCCCGCCGGTC
>JAAYXC010000209.1 GCA_012516115.1 Bacillota bacterium
ATCTTAATCAGCGGCTACGACGGGGGGCCGGGCGCCGCGCCGCGCTCGAGCATCCGCCACGCCGGGCTCCCCTGGGAGCTGGGACTGGCCGAGACCATCAGACCCTTCTCTTGAACGGCCTCCGCGACCGCGTGGTCCTGGAGGTCGACGGGAAGCTCATGACCGGCCGCGACGTGGTCGTCGCCGCCCTGCTCGGCGCGGAGGAGTTCGGTTTCGCCACCGCGCCGCTCGTGGCGTTGGGTTGCGACATGATGCGCCACTGCAACCTGGATACCTGTCCGGTAGGGATCGCCACCCAGAACCCGGACCTGCGCCGCCGCTTTGCGGGCGATCCCGAGTACGTGGTGAACCTCATGCGCTTTATCGCCCGGGAGGCGCGGGAGATCATGGCCGGGCTCGGTTTCCGGAGCCTGGCGGAGATGGTCGGCCGGACGGAGGTCCTCGTCCAGCGGCCCACCGAGCATTGGAAGGCGCGGAAGCTCGATCTCACTGCCCTGCTCTATCGACCTGAAGGGCTCAGGTCCCTTCCTTCTCCCTCTCCTGGGCCCGGCAAGGGGCAAGAGAGGAGCTTCGTCTTCTTCGACCGGGAGAAACTTCTCTTCCTCTGCCGGCCGGCGCTGGAGGAAGGCCGACCGGTGCGGGCCGTTCTGCCGGTGGCGAACACCGACCGGGCGGTCGGGACCATGTTGGGGAGCGAGGTCACGAGGCGTTACGGGGCCCAGGGTCTTCCGGCGGAGACGATCCGGCTTCATCTTGTCGGCGCGGCCGGCCAGAGTTTCGGGGCCTTTCTCCCCCCGGGGATTACCTTGATCCTCGAAGGCGAGGCCAACGACTACTTGGGCAAGGGGCTCTCCGGGGGCAAGATCGTCGTCTACCCGCCGGCCACAAGCCGCTTCGCCGCCGAAGAGAACGTCATCATCGGTAACGTAGCCCTCTACGGGGCTACCGGCGGGGAGGCCTATATCCGCGGCCTGGCCGGGGAAAGGTTTGCCGTCCGCAACAGCGGCGCCAAAGCGGTGGTGGAAGGCGTGGGGGATCACGGCTGCGAGTATATGACCGGCGGCCGGGTGGTCGTATTGGGACCCACCGGCCGGAACTTTGCCGCCGGCATGTCCGGGGGGATCGCCTACGTCCTGGACGAGGAGGGCGATTTTCCGCGCCGCTTGAATCCGGAACTGGTGGAGCTCGAACGGCTCGCCGACCCCCGGGAGATCGAGGAACTCCGGGCGATGATCCGGCGGCATCTGGCGTATACCGGAAGCGAAGTGGCAAGGAGGGTCCTCGCGGACTGGGAGCGCGCCGTCGCGTGCTTTGTGAAGGTCATGCCGAAGGACTATAAACGGGCCCTGGCGATGCTGGCCGCCGCAGGCGGGGAAGAGGGCCTGATGGCCGCCTTCGAGGTGAACAAGCGCGACCGTTTACGGGTGAGCGGGAACTAGTCTTCATCACGGCGTTCGTCTCCGCCCGAGATGAACGGCGGTAATCAGAGGAGGACCGATGGGCAAGCCGACCGGTTTCTTGGAATACGAACGCGTCTCTCCTCCCGCCCGTCCGGCCCTGGCGAGGCTCGGCGACTGGGAGGAGTTCCACGGAGAGCTTCCCGAGGAGGAGCTCCGGCGTCAGGCCGCGCGGTGCATAGACTGCGGTACGCCTTTCTGCCATGCCGGGATGGACCTCGGGGGAGGGATGGCCGGATGTCCGCTCGGCAACCTCATCCCCGAATGGAACGACCTGGACTACCGGGGCGCCTGGCGGGCTGCGGCCGAGCGGTTGCTTGCCACCAACGACTTCCCGGAGTTCACCGGGAGGGTCTGCCCCGCGCTCTGCGAAGGCTCTTGCGCCGTGGGGAAGTACGGCCGTCCCGTAACGGTCCGCGCCCTTGAGCTGGCCATCGTCGAGCGGGCCTTCGCCGAGGAATGGATCCTCCCCCGGCCGCCACGGGTCCGAACGGGCAAGAAGGTGGCGGTGGTCGGCGCGGGCCCGGCCGGACTCGCCTGTGCCGTCCGTCTCAACCGGGCCGGCCACGCGGTGACCGTCTTCGAGCGGGCCGATCGGCCCGGCGGGCTCCTCCTCTACGGCATCCCGCCCATGAAGCTCGGCAAGGAGATCATCCGGCGCCGGGTGGACCTCCTTGTTGCCGAAGGGATCCGCTTTGTCACCGGCGTGGAGGTGGGCCGGGATCTCCCGGTGGAGACGCTCCGGGCGGAGTTCGACGCCGTCGTCCTCTGCGCGGGAGCGGGAAAACCGCGGGACCTGGCGGTGCCGGGCCGTAACCTGGCCGGGATCCATCTGGCCCTGGAGTTTTTAAGCGCCAACACCAGACGCCTTCTCTCCCCCGGTTCGGATGAATCCTTTTCTCTCTCCGCCGCGGGCAAGGATGTGGTGGTCGTCGGCGGCGGCGACACCGGGACCGACTGCGTGGCCACGGCCCTGCGCCAGGGTTGCCGGAGCGTCCGGCAACTGGAGATCCTGCCGCGTCCACCGGTGGAAAGGAGCGTGGAGAACCCCTGGCCCCAGTATCCCCGTGTCTTTAAGGTCGATTACGGCCAGGAGGAGGCCATCGCCGTTTTCGGCCGCGACCCCAGAGAATACGGGGTGCTGGTCGAGGAGTTCGTGGGGGACGGTGCCGGCCGCCTGATCGGGGTACGCGTGGCCCGCGTCTCCTGGGAGAAGCGGGGCGGGAGAGCGATCCCGGTCGAGATCGCCGGGAGCGGAGAGGTCCTCCCGGCCCAGCTCGGCCTCATCGCCCCGGGCTTCCTCGGACCCGAGGATCTCCTGCCGGACCGGCTCGGTCTTCCTCGCCGTCCGGACGGCCTCCTCGAGGGGCTCAAAGGCTACGCCACCTCCCACGAAGGAGTCTTCATCGCCGGGGATATGCGGCGGGGCCAGAGCCTCGTGGTCTGGGCCATCCGCGAGGGCCGGGAGGCCGCGCGGGAAGTCGATCGCTATTTGCTGGGAGAGGAGGGCTTGACGTGGATGGGGTTTACCTCCCCGGCCTTTCTCCCGTAAGAGAAGGCTCGAAGATCAACCCCCCCCTTCCGGGGAAGGGGGGTTGGCAGAAAAATCCACGTCCATGTCACGGTGGCCGGGTAGATCGGTTCCGGGGATGTATGGGATCATGCCGCTCTCGTAAGGTCCGGAACGTCTATCCAGGTATGAAGAACCCAAGTGGGTAAACCAACTTGGAAAGGGAAAGGAGAACGATCCATGCCGAAAGGGATAGGTCCCATCCGCGTCCTTCCCCCGGGTTATCGTCCCAAGCTCGACCTGCGGGCGACGGAAGTGGCCATCAAAAAGCTCAAGGACTTCTTCGAGGTGGAGCTGGCGCGGGCCTTAAACCTCACCCGCGGCTCGGCGCCGCTTTTCGTCCGGCCCGAGACCGGGCTCAACGACGACCTAAACGGCGTCGAGCGGCCGGTGACCTTCCAGGTGAAGGACCTCGACGGTGCCACCTGCAGCGTCGTCCAGTCCCTGGCCAAGTGGAAACGTTACGCCCTGCGTCGCTACGGGTTTGCGGTCGGCGAAGGGCTCTACACCGACATGAACGCCATCCGGCCCGACGAGGTCCTCGATAACCTCCACTCCCTCTAC